>JARBUM010000015.1 GCA_029239675.1 Pelosinus sp.
AGTTATTGCATCTACTTTTATATAGAAACAGTCTAAATCTCAAGTTAAGAGATTTAGACTGTTAGGTCTTTTATTCTGCAATTCTACCAAGAAGTACAACTTTTCCTGGATTCATAATATTGTTAGGATCAAAAGCATCTTTAACTGTTTGCAATACTTTCTTTTGTCCCTCAGTCATATGCTTATACATTGCTGATAGACGTTTTGCTCCAATACCATGCTCCCCAGACAAATTACCATCAAGGGTATACACAGCATCATAGATGTCTGCTAATACTGCATCTTTCAAATCATGCCAAGCATGTTCATCACGGTCTTCACGCAAAATAGTAGCGTGAATGTTTCCATCGCCAGCATGGCCAGCACTAGGAATTTTGCATTCATATTTTGCCGCAATTTTTTCAATTGCATCAAGTGCAGCAGGAATATTGGCAATAGGCACCACAATATCTTCCATACAATACACTGGGCTTAGCATACGAAGTGCTTCTGCATAGGCTTTACGTGATTTCCAAATGCGATCTTGTGTAGAAATATTATCTGCTACGAAGACTTCTAATGCACCATTTTCTTTACACAACTTGCCAATGGTTTCATAATCTTCTTGCACTTGAAGCTCTGTATTGCCATCTACCTCGCAGATAATATATGCGCCTGCATCACTAAATGGTAACTTTTTATTTAAATACAATTCAGCTGCTTTAATTGACAAACTGTCCATAAATTCAACAGCAGTCGGAATAATGCCAGCAGTCATAATCTTTGGTACTACCTTAATCGCAGATTGCATATCAGGGAAAGGAACTAATAAATCTGCAACATATTGAGGCAATGGCATCAACTTAAGCCAGATTTTTGTGATGATACCCAAGGTACCTTCTGAGCCAACCATTAAGTGTACCATATCATAGAAAGTAACATCTTTTACGTTTTTACCACCGTAAGTAACAATGTCACCGTCAGGCATAACTACTTCTAAGCCATATACGTGGCGTCCTGTTACACCATATTTAACCGCTTTGTTACCACCAGCATTTGTCGCAACATTACCACCAATGAAGGAAGATTCTGCCGAACAAGGATCACCAGCATAGAAGAAGCCTAGCTCTTTTGCTTCTTTTTGTACTTCTCCTGTAGTAACACCAGGCTCTAAAACCATGAATAAGTTTTCTTTGTCAATTTCTAAAATCTTATTCATTTTTTCCAGTGACAATACCATACCGCCATGAAGTGGTACAGCACCTGCTGCGAGTCCAGAACCGCCGCCTCTAGGCGTAATCGGAATTAGCTCACGGTTTGCCAACTTAACAACTTCAGCAATTTGCTGAGCATTTTCTGGCTTTATAACAACTTCAGGCATCTTCTCCCAAAGTTTATCAGAAGTCTCATCGCGAGAATACATCTCCATTTTTTCTTCATCTACAACTACATTAGCTGCACCAAGAATGGCTTCTAATTGTTTAATGATGTTCTCTGTTACTTTGTTAAATTGCATTACTACCCCTACCTCCTTATGCTTTAGCTTTCATTTTTTTAACTGTTTCAATCAGCATAGGCACTACTTCAAATACATCGCCTACAATACCGAAGTCGGCCACTTTGAAGATTTGTGCTTCAGGGTCTTTATTGATTGCCACAATCACATCCGAGGTCTGCATGCCTGCCAAAAATTGAATCTTACCTGCGATCCCCGCAGCAATAATTAACTTAGGAGATACCGTCTTACCAGACAGACCAATTTGATGAGGATACGTGGACCAGCCAAGTTCAACTGCATCACGGGTAGCGCCTACTGCAGCTCCCATTAGATCTGCTAATTCTTCTATCAATTTAAAACCTGCGGCATTTTTCATTCCCTTACCACCGGCAACAATTACATCTGCTTCTTCAATACTTACTGCTTGCGTAGTATCTATGATAAATTCCAAGAACTTTTCTACTGTCATCGTTGTAGCACCAGAGTAATTTTTAACAATGATTTGACCTGTTCTGGAAGTGTCCACAGGAGATTGTTTTGCTGATCTAGGACGAACCGTTGCCATTTGCGGACGAGTATCAGGCGTCTTAATCGTAGCCATAATATTGCCGCCAATCGCTGGACGAGTTTGCAATAATAGTTTTGTCTCAGGATCAATAGTAAGTTCTGTGCAATCAGCTGTTAAACCAGTACTAGTTTTAGCTGCAACTAGAGGCATTACCGTACGACCAGTAGTTGTTGCACCAGCGATGATAACTTCTGGCTTTTCTTCATTCACTAAACGAGTAATTGCATTACTATAAGGCTGGGTTAAGAAGTTTTTGAAAATAGGATCTTGGATGAAAAATACTTTATCGGCTCCACGAAGAATAACTTCATCTAGATTCTCAATTTCGTCGCCTAGTAACACACAGGAAAGTTCACAGCCGAGTTCATCGGCAATGCCACGGCCCCAAGTCAAAAGTTCAAAAGTAACGGCTTGGATTTTGCCATCACGTTGTTCACCTAGTATAAATACACCTTTAAAATCGGCAAGATTTTTAGCTTCTGCTATGCTGCAATTCACATACATTGACATCTCTATTGTTACCTCCCTTTATAAAACATCCTTTTGAACTAAGAACGACATCAATTCATCAATTGGCTGCATTGTCGCGTTGGCTTTTACCATTATAGTATCCCGAGAAAGTTTAGGGCTAAAAATTTTAACTACACGAGTTGGTGAACCAGTCAAACCAAGTTCACTTTTATCAAAGCCAAGTTCTGCATTCCCTATCATAGGAACGTCAACTTGTTTCGCTTTTAACTTACCATCTAAGGTAGGGAATCCTGTATCACTAATATCTTTATTTACAGAAACTAATACTGGGAAAGTAACTTGCACTCTTTCAAAACCACTTTCAACAGTACGTTTTACAATAACACCATCTTCTAAGACTTCTAAGGCAGATACATAGGTTTGGGCTGGAACCCCAAGGTAGTGAGCAATCATTGCAGCGGTCTGACCAGTTTCGCCATCAGTAGCTCGCTCGCCGCAGATAATCATATCAAAATCACCAGTTTGCTTAATAGCTGCAGCAATAACTTTAGCTGTCGCAATGGTATCTGAACCAGCAAACTCTCTACCTGATACTAACACCCCATCATCTGCACCCATAGCAATCGCTTCTTTAATCGCTTTCATTGCTGACACTGGGCCCATACTTACTGCAGTGATCTTAACATCAGGATAAGTGTTCTTGATGCGAATCGCCTCAGCTAATGCATTTTCATCTAATGGATTAATGATCGTATCTTTACCAGTGCGCACCATTACTCCGGTTACTGGATCTAGTTTTACTGAATCCGTTCCGGGAACCTGTTTTACAAGAACAATAATTTTCAAATAAATACACCTCCTAATTTATTCTGCCAGGATTTAAAAATTTTTACTTATATATTTCCACAATATTATTTAAAATATTGCAAAAAGCCTAAATAAACTGTATTTAGTGAATTTAGTATTTAATCGGACAATTCTTGTTTTTTATTTTACAACAGAAAATATGGTAGGTAAAATCTTTTATAGTAATCGATTCTATGCGTTTTAGCTATAGGTACTTGTGAAGTAATTCTCATGTAGAATGTGACTTTTTTAACTTACTTAATTCCCCGCTGTGAATCTTGCTAGATGCCGATTCTCCCTCACCTTCCAGGAAAAGTAACTTTGTTCTACATTTTCACAAAATAAAAAAAGGTTATTATCTATTATCTAGACAATAACCTTTTTTCTATACATTGTGAAAATTAAATTTTATTGATCATAATATTTGTGAGTGTTAAAGTCGTATTCTCAACACTTTTTCTAATTTCCGGCAGACTTTGTTTAAATTCATTAATGGCATCCGTATCGGGAATCAGAACGCGTAAATCCAGTTTATTTTCCTCATATAGGCGAAATACACTATCCACAACACCAATATTTTTGGTATCCACACTAACTCTCATCCATGTTTCAAATTGACGTTTTGCCAATGGATTACTCGAATCTTTTTCTTGATGATAAATATGAATATGGGTAGGATAAGAAGTTCCATCTGCAAAATAGAGTGGTACGGAAAAAGACAGCGCTTTATGATCCAGTTGTCTTTCCGTTTCGCCTGCCATTGATTTATACAGAGAATGAGCTAATTCTTTTACGGTGCTCGCAGACTTTTGTAAATTTTGCGGGTCATTATTCTGCCATTGTTCCCCTCCCGCAGCCTTTAATAGTATCCACATCTTTGGCAATTCCTGCAATTTATTTTTCGCAGCCATATCCTGTAATGCCTGTGGTATACTTTGTTCTACTTCCTTTGTTAATTGTGCCAATCCTGGCTGTGCACTTTCTAATAGTTTTCCCTGATTCGAAAAAAGTTGCTGATTTACCTGCTTCATGAATGTTTTTAGCTGTTCAACGGTTGAAGTAGTCTCCGATAGTTGATTTGCAACTTGCGCTAATAAATCAGCAACTGGTGCTGCTAGGGATTTTGCAGATATATTTTCAGCTAACTTCGCCACAACAGCTTTGACATCTTCAGACATTTTTCCATTTAGTAAAGCTGCACTTTCAAGGGTTTTCCCTAAGATCAATACACTTTGCTCTGAAATACCTTGCTTTATAATTGTCTGTACTGCTTTACCAAGGTCCGAGGGAAGTTCTTGTAGAAAGGATTCTAATTTTGCTACTACAGCAGCTTTATCGGGTGATGTTTTCAACTCCTGATAAAGTTGTTCCAGTGTATTTGCTGCTTGCTGCAAAGTTTTAGGCGATATATCTTTAAATTGCTCGGCACCCACAGCTTTTAATATAGACCATACCTCTGGTAACTCAGGTATGCCCTTTTCAGATGCCTGTAGTATTACCAATGGCATATTGCTCTCTGATCCTTTTGTAAGCTTGTTTAATGCCGCCTTATCATTCTCAGTAAATTGCTCCATATGCTCTGGTATAATTTGCTGCAAAAGTTGCTTGGCAATTTGTTTTAAATCGCCTTGGGATAAGGTGTTATTAGCAGTTAACTGCTTGGCTAACTGTAGTACTGTATTTTCTGTGCTTTCACTATTGAACTGTTGCAAGTGTTCTGGAGAAAGTTGTTGCAAAAACTGCTCTACAGCTTGCTTAAGATTGCTTTGGGCTAAAGTAGTTCCTTGCTTAGCTAGTTGTAGTAATTGATTTGCCAATTGGTCAGGGGACATTTTGCCTTGTTCTTTAAAAAGTTCTGCTATTTTATTTAAGAAAAGCTGTACATCTTGGTAATCATCTTTTTGCAGCATTGCTACTAATTCTAAGAGATTCCCCAAGTTATTAAGCTGTTCCCCTATATTTTTCTGTGATTTCAATAAGTTATCCATTCCTTGAGCTACATCTTTCGTGGATGACATTTGCTGTAGAAGTTGTTGGACGATTTTTTTAATATCCTCTGGTAAAGATTCTATCAATTGATCACGATTTTGCAGTAAATTAACTAACTCCCTTAGCTTTGTCTTAATGCTATCATCTAAGTTTACCTGAAAATCCTTCTGCGCTACCTGATTGCCAGTGGATACCTCACTAGTCTCCTGAGATACTTGAGCGTTCCCTAATTGAGCATTTTCCGTAACTTGGCCAGGAGCTTGAGGAACTTTTCCGATTTCCATTTTTTCCACCTCTATTTCAAACATGTATTCTTTATACCAGTATACGGTAAACCACTGTAGAATCCTAGTCTAAAGTTTGTGTTACATGATTTGAAAAATGCTGTTATATTTTTTAAACCACGGTGGCACAGAGAATATAGCGAAATATACATAGAGTTAGAACACTATGAAAAAAACCAACTTGCAGAATAACTGCAAGTTGGTTTTAACTAGTAGTAACTCTATTTATATGATTAGCTTAATTTTCTTTGGGGAATTTTTCTCATCACTGCTATTCCCACAACGATAAGAACAATAAATAGGGTTATACCGATCATAAAGGTATTAGAATAAGTCTTTATCAAATCGATTGCTTGTGGTCCATAATAAAAAATTAAAATCCCTTCCAGCAAAAATCTTTTTCCCCGCCCAAAAATAGAAGCTGCTAAAAAGACTACCATATTAATTCGGAACACACCTGAACTAATACTCACAAATTTATAAGGAATCGGCGCAAGGGCAGCAAGAAAAATAGCCCAACCACCATATTGATCCAACCAGCCGCTAATTTTTTCTACATATTTATTAGGGACAAACTTTTTTACGGCAAGAACTCCATATTTGTTGCCAACAAAATATCCGACGATACCACCTAATACTGAACCTGTAGTCGCAATCACCGAATAATATATGGCCTTTTCTGGTATTGACAAAGCCATAGGGATTAATAATAAATCCGGTAAAATAGGCGAAAAAATCGATTCAATAAAGGATATGATAAAGAGTCCTAGTACTCCAAAATTTTGAAAAAACGAAATGAATTGTTCCACGATTACACCTCAATAAAAATTTACTACATAGAATCATTATATACTATCTACTGCTGCAATGTATATACTACCTGTCTTTTTTCCAAAACATGTTACGTATTGTTTATCCTTACGTTATACTATATAAAGATGAATAAATGTACATCATATATAAAGGGGTGAAAATCGTTGCAGAATCTATTGAAAACAATGGGACAAATCTGCTTATTATGGCTAATTTATTATGTTAGCACATGGACTGTTGATTTTTTTCACTTGCCTCTACCTGGCAGTGTACTAGGCATGCTTCTCTTATTTTTATTACTGTCTGGAGGAATCATTAAAGAACAATGGCTCTCTCTTGGTGCTAATCCTTTACTAAAGCACTTATCCTTTTTCTTTATTCCGATTGCCGTAGGGCTCATGGAGTGGGGAGAATTATTTACGCAAAAAGGCCATCTTCTTTTCTTGCCCTTAGTTCTTAGCGCTATAGTCGCCTTGTTGACAACAGGAGTAGTTGTTCAACTTCTAACTAAATCCCTAGAAAAAAGAGGAGGTGCCAATTAGCTTGTCTACTACCCTATTAGTTACTATTACTATTCTTCTTACTGTTATATTATATCTAATTAGTCGAAAAATATTTTTGTATACTAAGAATCCCATATTCAATCCTGTACTTCTTAGTACTACGGTCATTATCATCATTCTTCATTATACAGGAATTACTTTTGAGCAATATAAACCAGGTAAAGATATTATGACTTTTTTATTGGGGCCTGCTACGGTGGCATTGGCTTTGCCCCTTTATCTAAATCGGGGCGTACTGCGTCAAGCTTTGTTTCCCATATTATTAGGAATCTGCTTAGGTGCCCTTTCCACCCTAACAGTGGCTGTTCTCTTAGCCAAAATTAGCGGACTGGATTCCCTTATTATTGCATCTATCGCTCCTAAATCTATTACTGCCCCTATTGCCATTGAAATTTCTCGTCTAACAGGCGGTGACCCAGCCATCGCTGTGGCCTTCGTAGTTTTTACAGGCACTTTTGGCTCTATTGTTGGCGCTAGTGTTCTCTCCTTTTGTAAAATAACAAATCCTATTGCTAGAGGACTAGCCTTAGGAGTTACTTCTCACGGACAAGGCACAGCTACTATCCTTCAAGAAGGAGCACTGCAAGGAGCGATGGCAGGAGTCGCCATGGCCGTAGCTGCTATCTTCATTTCTTTTATCGCTCCTTTTTACATTCCTTGGCTTGTAAACTTGTAGTAAACGGTTTTCTTTTAATAATATATTACTTTTACAAAAAAAACGCAGCCTTACTCCACTAATGGGTAGGCTGTGTTTTCCTTATTGAGCAATATAATATATTCCAGGTCCTCGTTTCTCTTTTCAACTAATTATCTTTTTTATAACCTAAACTTGCTAATGATCACATTGAGTTCTTCTGCCATTTTTGCTAAGGATTCAGCATTGTTATTTATTTCGTGCATACTGGCACTTTGCTCTTCAGAAGCAGCAGCTACCGTTTGTGCGCTTGCCGCAGTTTCCTCAGCAACAGCACTAACATTTTGAACATTTCCTACCATTGCTTGTGTACCCTTCGCTGTTTCTTCAATTGTATAAGTGATCTGAGCAACTACAATTTTTACTTTGTCTAGTTTTTCGATGATAACTTCAAAACCTCTTTGGGTGTTAAATGTTACTTGTTTCCCCGCTTCCACCTCATTGTTCCCTTCACTTATATGTAGGACTGCATCATCAATATCTTCAGTCATCTTTTTAATAATTTCACCTATATGGCGTGTTGCCTCAGCACTTTGTTCTGCCAACTTCCTAACCTCTTCCGCTACTACAGCAAAACCTCTTCCTGCTTCACCAGCACGAGCAGCCTCAATAGCGGCATTTAACGCTAATAGGTTGGTTTGACCAGCAATGTTCTGAATTACAGTAACGATTTCGCGAATGTTTTCAGACCCTTTCGCTAACGAGTTTGCTGCCTCTGTAATGCTAATCATTGATTTTGCAACAGTGTCATTTTGCGTAACTATCTGAGCCAGTAAATTCATTCCTTGCCCTGCCTCTTCGACGGCATTTTGGGTATTTGCATTCACCTCGAAAGCATTGGCGTTCATTTCCTCAGCACTTGCAGATAGCTGTTGAATGGTAGCTGACATCTCTGTAATGCTAGTGGTATTCTGTGCTGAGCCACTCGCAACTTCTGCTACCGTGTTGGAAACAATTTCTGCTGCGCGTAGCTGTTCTTCTACTGTTGCACTTAATTCTTGGCTTGATGCAGCCAATGATTCAGAGTTCTGACGAATCTGGCCTACTAGTGAGCGCAGAGCAATCTTCATTTCAGACATTGCAGTAATCATATCGCCTATCTCATCATTAATTGTTGTGTCTTGTTCAGCGGTTGATAAATTAAAATTACTGATTGCGTTCATTTCATTTCGAACATTATTTAAGCGTTTAGCCATGTACCTACTATACCAAAAGGCTAAACAGCAAACGAATAGAATTATAGCCACGCTTAAAATCCCAATCCATTTCTTAGTATCTTTTTGTTCCTTCAGAAGGTTAGCAGTTGATTGTTTTAAATATTTGTCTTCCAACTCAAAAGTTTTATCAAACTGCTGATCAATCCGTTGTGATAAATTTCTTCCTTCAGCGAGCAAAATACTAAAGGAAGGATCATTTACTTTTCTTGCATCCATAAGCTGTCCCATTTTAAGGCTATAGTCATTCATCATGTTTTCTAATTTAACAGCTTCTGCTTTCACCTCTGGATTTTTCACAGCAAATACAAATACCTTTAGTTCCTCGGTACTTTCCCTAAATTCCTTCCTGGCATTTTCTTCGTAGCTACTAATAGAGTAGGCCATAAAACCACGCAATTCAGCAATACCAGTATGCATACCATCCTGTGCCTTCGTAAGTAAAAGCATATTGGCAGAGGTGTGCGTAATTAAATTTTCATATGTATCACTTGCAGTTGAGTATTGATACGCTGTATATCCAAGTAATATAAGTAGAAGGAAAATTGAACTAAGAAACATTCCTCCTAATTGTGCAACAATAGGTAATCTACGCATAATATAACTCCTTCATTTTCTAGATATTATAACGGTTATTCCAAATTGCTTCTCATATCTCCTCCCATGAAAAAAGCCAAGTTGTTATATGAAATTATCTCATATAGCAACCTGGCAGACATTGATATAAAATCGTTAGTCCCATAGCTTTGCGTCCTTAACTTTCGTTAAGTTTGCCGATCATTAACAATATTGAATTTATCATTAATACTTCTCCTCAAATCTACAAAATCCTTCAATATAAAACAAATGAATATTTCATTCATTAATCTCTCTTTTAACTATCAGATTCATGATACGGCTCAGAAGACTGCTACTGAGCTACGCACATAGCGAAGAACACACAACATCAATTCGTTGTGTGTTCTTCGTTAATGTATACATATATTCTATATTTTTACAGAGAATTTATCTAAAACTTGCTGAGCAAACTTATGTATACGAACTGTAGCATCCTTGGTAAGAATAGGTACATTTCATCGAGTTGTACATTACTATGATCCAGTAACTCAAACCCGGCACCGCTGACTCTCCTTATAACGGCAAATTTAAAACTAGAATAATCTGCTGGAATTCAAACAGGGCGTCAACGGGAGATATAGCCTGGTGATAGAGGCTTGAAGCGGAAAATCAGATATGGTGTTGTATTTTCTGCCTTTCCATCGTGAAAAACAGCGGCCGCGGAGACTTGGGACGCTGAAACATACATATTGCCGTCTAAGGAATATGAAATACCATCAGGCCACACCATGTCCGGATGACTTGTTAACGTATGGTATTTACGGTCTGGTGTTATAAGTCCAATAGACTTGCTCTCCAACGCAGTCAAGTAAATATTACCTGATTTGTCGATGGATAGCCCGCCATTATTGGGCTTATCAGAGTACCGCTCCACTTTCGAGCTAAGTTCTGCAGACGTAAGCTTTTCATTGTTCAATTCATCTACACGAATCCGATATAAAGATTGCCCACTCAGAGGTCCATAATATAGCCACTCTGCCTTCCGATCCATAGTAATACCGTCGCACCCAACTTTGATAATGACGAGATTTCCGTCTTTGCCTGGGAAGGTAAGAGCTTTATCATCAAAATGAAGCGGAACATTTTCCGGTATTGTAGAGCGGTCGCCTTCCAGAACTCTTCGTGCATATCCACTGTCCATGTCGATAATGATGATGGCGGATTGCGAACCATCCCCACCAGGACCGATATCTTCATCCGCTATGTAAAACTTGCGATTCTTCTGATCGATAACTAAGTCCTGTGGTTGCGATCCTGGTCGTGTCACAGGTTCAGGTATATAGTATATTCGCTCGAGCTTGTTAGTACGTGTGTTCCATCCAACCAATTTTGGGGTAATATGGGTGCGGAACCCCATATCAAGCATCCAGACAACTCCATTCTCATCCGACCTCAATCCAAGTACGTTATCAAGATAATTATCAGTGCCCTGCCGCGGTGTATTCCATTCGGCATTCGGAAAAGGTTCGAACGTCGTTGGTGATGTGAGCCTAGCTACTCGAATATCCGGAGCATAAAATGGATGATGACTAAAAATAATTTGATTTTCTGGCGTGAAAGCAATGTTACCTACGGAATAAGGAAGCCTTGCAACAATTTCCGATTGGACAGGCTGAATGTTCGATTCAGCAGCATCGACGCTCGTAAAAAATGTGGTAAAAAAAACTGTTAGAACAAGTATTATAATATTAGTCTTTCTTATCATATCTATTGGTTCCCTCCTAATAAATTTAGTCCATACGATTCTTGTATCCTAACTTAATTTCCAAAAGCAAAACCACTTCGAGCAATTATACTGCGAATAAAAATGCACCTCCTCTTCGCCAGTAAACTTTGTTTTCCTACTGGTAAAAAACACAAAAAGAGACCAATCCCAAAATGGAATTGGTCTCTAGTTATCTAGTCAACCATTATTTGTTATATCTTAAACTATATTATTTCTTCTTGTCAAGATATCTTTTAGAAGGGACTGGCTGCTTCATTGCCTAAAAAAACAAAGAACTTCTACCAAATTATTAATCTGACAAGAGTTCTATTTTTTCACATTACCAATGCTACCGTTCTCGTATCGGGTCAAACGACGAAATTCATTTTTATAAAATATCAATGCAAAAAGACATCCCTTTTCCCATTATTTAATGTAGATCTTTTTTCAGCAGTCCCTGAATCGCTTTTGCCAATTCCTGCACAACTTCCGTCGGTGGCTGTTCTTTGGGATACTTCTTACCACCTACAATCCAGCCATCTTTTGTCGCAATTATTTCTTGCTTTTTCTTATCTTCTGCCATAAAAACACCCCTCCTTCAACAATACTCATACCGCCCTAATGGGACGATTCTACCGTCTTCTCCTTCTTGAAGGAACGTTTGAGAAGTCAGTGGTCGACTCTTTTATCTTCTCTTAAAAATCATTTTCCCCTGCCAATACTTGAGAAGAAAACCATATTTTGCAACAATATGTAAAAATATGAGTAAAAAAAGACGCAGCACTACTCCACTAATAGATAGACTGCGTCTTTATGGAGTCCCACCAGCAAAACGTACGTTAAGTAATTTTGAGATTGAAAGAGAGCTATGTTCCTATACATTCAGCATTGAGAATATACCTCTTTCAATCTACCCTTTAAATAATTAAGGCTTTATATTGATTCTTTGTATGTTGCAACTACTGTTTTGTATAACAGATTCATGATACGGTTCAGAGCAACGTACATAACGAAGAACACACAACATCAATTCGTTGTGTGTTCTTCGTTCAATGTATACGTATATTCTATGCTGTTACTGTATTTTAATATCAACCTCAAACATCCGATTCCAAGGGAAAGATACTTCTATTTTTTTTATAGAGAAATCATTTAAACTTTGCTGAGCAAACTTATGTATACGAACTGTAGCATCCTTGGTAAGAGTAGGTAACATTTCATCGAGTTGTACATTACTATGATCCAGTAACACCTCCGTAGTAAGAGCACTACGTACATTAGCCTGATAAGCCCAATCATCTAGCAAACGAACAGCTACTAGTTTATTTTTATTTGCTGTTGTCATGCGTTGAGCAAAGACAGCTTGTCCAATGGTATAACCAATGGTGTTACTCGCTGTATTCCATCCAGAATAAGATACCAACTGGGGAACCATTTTTCTCTTGTTCATTTCATGTAGCAAAGCATTGTCTGATCCGTTAGCAAAAGAGATATCTGCTACTGCTACTTTCTTATCCGCAAGCAAGTAAGATTGCATCTGTTTAACCAAAGAAAGTGTTTCTATACTGGCCTCTTTTTTATTAGACTCTATACCAGCTTCCCTCGTCCAGCCATCGACAGGTGTATTGACTGCCAAAACCATATCTGCAACTCTGGCAGATAATAAAGGTAAACAACCTGCCGCAATTAAATGATCTCGAACATTTTTCCCAACAGGAGTGTCTTCATAGGAAGGAATGGTTTTGTCTCCAACCCCTTGAGTATAGATGACAGCTACGGAAGGTATTTTAAAAGTCAGATCATTAGCAGCCCTAGCCAATAAAACCATCCCAAGCTGGTCTGCACCTGGAAAGGACAAATATTTACTAGCGGGCAGATCAACCGTTTCTTTTTCTAACCATCTTGATTCTTGATGTGATCTTGAAAGTGGCGAACAATCATCCCTACCAATCAGCAAATAATTGAATACATCATCCTTGACTTCCTGGACAAGCTGTACATTTACGTCATAATTTTTATCACGCCGTTTTATCCAATCCACCATTACATTTATAGGAACTTGTGCACCCAGTTCCTTTAGTTCTTCCTGCTCTTGATGGGTTAATGGCTGCATTTCACTTTTATCCCGCAAAGCATGAATACGGAAAATCGCAGGTCCATAGGTTTCGTAATAAGCTGGTTCTACCCCACCACTTGAAGCATGGGGGCTGCGCATAATGGTACTAAATACATATAACTTTAAAGATGGATTCAGTTTTCTTAGCTTTTTAAAGTTTTCCGTTCTCTTTAGCAATACATCTGCCTCAATATCATGGGTTCGTGAGGCAACCAAGCCACCATAAATAAGAGCATCTGCTGATACAACTACTCGATCAGCTTCTTTGGCATGTTCAAACACCCATTCCCACAATTGATCCGGATTGGCACTTCTAGTTCTAGCTGCTAGAAATTCTTCCGGTGGAACCAAGATATCAAAGCCACCTTTTTTTACTGTATCTGTCACATATTCATAACTTACTGGTCGATTGTCAAAGGGAACATACATAATGGTCTGGGCATAGCCAGGTACGTGAATAAATAATAGCAGAAAAAAAATTGCTGCCAAAACCCCTTTTTTATTGTTCATTTTCATCCACCCTTTCTGCTGCAAAAATATTTGCTAAATAGTCTTCTTTCCCTGCTGCTGTCAGGTACTTATACCTGATGACTTCTATATTCATATCAGCAATATCTGCTGGTGCATCTACAAAGGAGATATTGCTCTGTGCAAATCTCACATAGTTGGAAGTGAACTCGCCAAAACATATATTAATCGGATTGTGATTTATGGCAATCTCGTTTAGTTCTTGTTTTAGTGCCTGGGTACAATAATAATTACCAAGAGCATAGGGATAGGTAATAAGAGCCAGATTGATCACAGCCGCTCCTGCTTCCTACCCCATATAAAGTCTCCTTCTTCGGAGAAATAAATAGTAGCAACAATATAAAACCACTAATGACCACCATACCGCTAAACCAAGGACCAAAGCCACCAATTCGAACATCTGCACCATAGACAAAAGGCTTCAGTTCCTGTGCCTTTACACTAAAAGGGAACTTTACCACCGGATCTTCTGTATCAAACTGATTTGTTGCCATGGAAAAATTTGCAACATATAATTTTTCAATACCATTCAATTGTAAAAAGCCTTTTGGGGAATTACTAGTCATAATATCCATGGATTTTGGCCCTGCACCATATAACGGATAAAAGGGGTGTCCATAAAAAAAGCTATTTGTCATGTAAGGATTATAACCAAGAATACAGATACCAGTAATTAAACCTATGATTGCTGCTTTACTAAGATCCAAATAAGCTTGTTTCTTTTTCAATAACCATAGCCATCCGACTAACAGGCCAACAAAGGCAACTGCATAAACAATACCTGTAAATTTAACGTTTACTAATAAGCCAAGGCTCATGATAAAACCGAATAAAACAAATTTATCGTAATAGATAATCATCTGATAAGACAAGGCTAGTAAACAAAGCAATAAGGACGCCAACTGCCCATCAATATAAAAGCTGAGAGCCTGATAAATACTTACAGGATTCAAGGCCAAGAGAAAGCTAAAAAATATAGCTTGAGTTACAGTAAATCTACTACTATTTCTCATAGCCGAAAAAGCTAATAAGAAAGATGCTACAATCAGCAGAAAGTTAAAGGCTTTACTTTCCTCGATTTTTCCCGTCACTGTATACAAAGCGGCTTCATACACCCATGGTCCCTTCGCATAATGATTTAGTAACATGGCAGACTGAGACTGATCTTTCGTCAAATACTGTTGAAAAGGATTCCAATGATTGGCTAGCTGTATAACAGCTTCCTGATGGTACACCTGACCATCATAGGATATATCATAAAACATACCACTCAAGTACATAAAACAATACATAAGCAGCACTGCTAGACTCCCTATACCAGCAACATGTTTCCAGTGCTTTTCTTTAATATAAAACTTTGTAGTTATAAAGGCAAACATAAAACTACCAGCAAGTGACAGCCATATATGAAGGGGCGTCAAGGACAACCCCGCCCCAAATCCAATACTTGATAATGCTAAAATAAAAAACATAAAGGACAATAAGGTTTGCCCTAATATAAAAGGAAAGATTACGCTCATAGATCTCCTCTCATTCCATATTTCACATGTGATATAAAAGAAACGCTAGAATAAATCCCACTACAAGACCACCTAATACTTCAATGGGAGTATGCCCTTGCCTTTCTCTTAATAATTGTGTGGTTTGCTGAGGTACTATATATTGATTTATCATGGTAGCCTGTTTTCCTACAGCCCTTCTAATGCCCATTGCATCAAAAATAGTAACCATAAGCACTGCCACACCAAGACTAAATATGGGTACATTAATTCCTTCTGATAAGCCAATAAAAAAAACAGTACTGCTAATGACAGTGGTATGAGTACTTGGAAATCCCCCATTACCAATCAACTGAACAGCCTCTTTACGAAAACGAATATAGTTCACAATAAATTTGACCGTACCTGCTACAAACCAGGCTAAAATGGGCATTACTGCATATTTATAATCCAAAATAACATCCTCCTATTAGGATTTGGCTACAAGGGTAATGCCTGCCAAAATAAAAATCATGCCACCCACACGCAACCAGTTTAGTGGCTCATGGAAGATGAAGTAAGAGGCAATAAACACAAAAATATAGCCTAGGCTTACCATGGGATACGCATAGCTAAGCTCTACCCTTTTCAAGGCCATAATCCATAAGATCGTACTAATACCATATAAAAACAATCCTAGTACGATGGGAAATTTTATTTTTTCTAACAATGTAACACCTGGGTTCTCCACCATTTGCATGGCCCCAAATTTAAAAGCAATTTGTCCTACTGCGCCAATGGCTACAGATATGAGAAGCAATAGTAAATCTTTCATTATGGCTTTTCCCTCACTACCAGATATTTTCTAAGATTTCTTATTCGAAGTAATATAAAATCATAACCACCATAGCGGCAAAGAGCACAACGGTGCTTAAAATAGGCCTATCCTCTACCAGCACTTTTTCTGGTCTGCCCCCTTGCCCTTCCATATGTATTAAATACAAGTACCGAAAAATTCCATACATGACAAGAGGAATAGTCCACATTAAATGAATGGTATGCCCGGATGTAAAGGTAAATAAAGAATAGCTAATAATGGCTGCTGTAGTAACAATACTATTTAGCTGATTTAATAATTCAGGAGAATATTGTTCTAATACCTTGCGATGTTCACCTTTATGATGACTTAACAAATATAGCTCATGCCTGCGTTTACTGATGGCTAAAAACAAAGCTAAGAGCATGGTACAAATTAAAAACCAAGGAGTAAAAGAAACATCAATGGCCAATCCTCCACCTATGGCCCGCAAAACAAAGCCACAAGCAATAACCATAATATCGATAATTACAATTTGTTTCAACTTGATAGAATATGCCACATTAATAATAAAATACCCCAGTAGCAATAGACTAAACCAAGGTTTTAATAAAAAGGCCACACCAAGGGAGCTGCATAGTAAAACACTCCCAAACACTAAGGCCCCCAATGGATGTAATCTGCCTGATGCAATGGGACGATACCGTTTTTCTGGATGTCTACGATCTGCCTCTTTATCAAAAAAATCATTTACTATATAAACACAACCTGATACCGTGCAAAATAGTAGGAAGGCAACAGCAGAGTATACCAACATATTTATCGATACGGTTTTAATGGAAAAAATCAAGGCAGCAAATACTAACAAATTTTTCGTCCATTGCTTTGGACGTAATACCATTAGATAGGGCAATATTGTATCCCTATCTTCTTTATTCTTTTTTACTATTGTCTCCTCCAGAAAACTCATTTATAAAACGCCCCATTATATATCTTCTCTACAATTCCCGGCATCTCACCTGCTGGATCGTTAGTTAGGCTGCCTGTTACTTTGCTTGCTAAATAACTAATATCCTCTTTTGTCAAAGAGAAATCCGCTAAACTAGGATTGATATTTATGCTTTGCCTAAATTGGCGATAGGCATTCATAACTTCAATTTTGCTGGAACATGGCCTACCAATTAATGCCTCTGCAATATGATTAAACTTGTCTTGAGAAATCTCGCAAGTCAAATCCAGCCAACTCTCAAATAGGGCCATTAATCCACCACCATGACTGCTATTGGTCTTTACACCGATAGGATACTGTAACCGATGGGGTAGGCAAGTGCTGGAATTTGCTAAATTAAATCCCATTAACATGCTGGCATACATCATATAGGTACGGGCAGTAACATTTTGCCCATTTTCCAGAACCTGGGGTAAAAATTGTGCCACTAGCTGTATGGCGGTTAATGAATTGCTGCCAATTAAGGGGCCTACGCCACTTTTTGATATATAAGTTTCTACAGCATGGGCAAATACATCAAAACCTGTCTCTACTGTATTTCCAGGTAATAACGACAAGGTTAACAAGGGGTCTACAATAGCCATACTGGGAAACAACCCCTTATGGCGGAAACTCGTTTTAATGCCACTTATTTCATCGGTTAAAATAGCAGCCCAATTAGTTTCAGATCCTGTACCTGCGGTAGTAGGGATAGCCACAAGAGGGATATCAACATGAGTAATGGGTGTGTGACCTAACAGATAAGGCTCTACCTTTTCTCCTGTGGACAAACCTAAAATAATCCCCTTCGCTGCGTCAATTGCACTGCCGCCACCAAGAGCGACGACAACATTAGGCTGCCATGGAGTAAATTTTTCAACACAAGCATTGACTTCACTCGTCAAAGGATTCGCACTAACTCCTTCAAATACTGCGGATTGGATACCCAAATTAGTAAGACCATCTACTAACCTCTTGGTAAAGCCATACTTATTCATCGCATATTTTCCTGTAACAATCAGTACTCTTTTGCCAACGGTTCCAATATAAGCAGGAGCCTTTTCAAACTCACCACAGCCAAAAAATATTTTTGTCGGCATATAATATGTAAAATGCATTGCATTCAACTCCTGTTTTTATACTAACTCATTCATTACTATACTAAAAATATCCTATAGTGAAAAGTAAAACTTTCAATTCTATTAAGAAAAATCCTGCTAGTAACAAGAAAAAAGCCTTCGTCTTTCTAGCTATCTGACTAAACATCATGCCTATATTATTATAATCAGAGGTTAATGCTAATGGCGGGACGTTAATAACAAGGCCTGCCCCTGCCTGAAAGCAGCAAGTTTGTTTCTAAGTTTATAACGCTATGATCTAAAAAAACCTGGTAAAATAGCATTTACTATTTCACCAGGTTTTATAGTTGTATTATATATTAGCAAGCAGTTGTTGCAAGACTTTATATTTTGCACTATTATAAATTTGATCAAAATCTACAATATACCACTCACCATTTATTTTCTCTAAACCAATTGGTTTAATACTCATCTTAATACTATTTTGTTCTTGGATGGTTACAACTAGAGCCGCATAATTTCCTTGCTGTGCTACTTGTTTAATGGACACTATGTTCGCATTTTTTATTTGTTCAATTCCGGATTGTCCTGTCATAAACTTTAACACTGTTTTAGGATCATTTTTCGAAGCAGCAGAAACATATAAACTAGCTTCTGACATACGGTTATTTTTAGCTGCATCAAAAAAAGTGGTTACTGTTTCTGTAGCATTCAATCCTGCTATACGCTTAGCGCCGGATGAACCGCCACAGCCTGCTACTACTATCATGAGGACCAACATACTTACAGCCAATAATACTCTTACATTTCTTTTAAACATTCCTTACTCTCCTTATTCATAATCTTAACATAAACTTGTTATGTATACATGCATCTTATCATAAAAACATATTTTAGTCATCCTTCTGACCACCATATTATGCCTTCCTTTTTAAGGAAACTTCAAAATAACAATCTATGCAAGGAAGTAGAAGGACATCTTTTAAGGAGAGCAAACAACTAATCTTATCGAGGCCTGGATTCCCTTATCTTGTATAACTCTCTTTCATGACGCTCATTTTCATGTTTCTGACGTTCACGCCAGTGCTTTCTCGTCTCATGGGGCCGCCGCTTCATTTCACGCTCGTGCCGATCATTTTCAATACGCTCTCGCTCGTGCCTTTCTCGTTCCCAACGTTCACGTTCATGGCGTTCTCTCTCAAATCGTTCACGTTCATGGCGATCTCGCCCTTGATCATGCCTGTCAAATCGTTGCTGCATGGGAGAAAGATCATTCTGTAACGGTGAAGCCTCAATTACAGAAGCACCGAAACCAATTTGCATAACACCAACCATAGAGTATATAGCTACTTTTTTAGCAAGGCTTTTCATGAAATATCCTCCTCTATTTGAAATTAATACCTTTAAATTATTGTGTGAAAATATATAGCAATGCCAATCCGCCAAGGGTCCTCATGACTTCTTCATGATGTTCTTTTTCACGCTCTTGACGCTCGTGCCATTCCCATTCTTCTTCATGATCATGCCGCTGCATTTCTCTTTCATGACGAGCTCTTTCTTCTTGTATCTTATGATCCCGATTATCCCAATGTTGTTTATGATGTTTATTCTCATGCTTTGGTGATGCTTCGATTACTGACGCTCCTATACCAAGTTGCATAACCCCTATCAGTGAGTAAATAATTCCTTTTTTCACGATGCTTTTCATGAAGAACCCCTCCTTTATTTGTTATTATCATTATAATCTGGAAATGTGACAAAATTATGACTAAGCAGTCATAATTTAGATTAAATTTTAAATAATTACTAATTAAGGTGTTCTGCCTCTACATAATACATCTTTAACACATTACCAACTGAGGAATGTCATGAGCCTCTGATTACTTTACTTAGTGCTTCGCGAATAACGTTTCTTCAGCTTGATAGTTAATCTTGTCTTCTTGATTTAATTTATTACATCCGTAAACAATAAACTTCCCAATCATCCATCAACTTGAGGGCAGCATAGTCTGCTCTTTTTTATTTACTGCTTAATCACTTTTATTTATTAAAGATCATATTATGTATAGAAGGGGCATCTATAGTAACCAAGGAGGTGATACTATATGAGCTATCGTAAATGGGGAGATCCTGGTATTGAAGATTGGGACGATGACACAGAATTCAGGTCAGAAGATGAGCGGCAATTATTCTTAGGTTTCGGCTTTGGCTTTGGTTGTTCTCCTCGTCGCTTTTGTTGGCCTAGGCAATTCTGCTGGCCCAGACAATTTTGTTGGCCTCGACAAAGTTGCTGGCCTCGACAAGGTTGTTGGCCTCGACAAGGTTGTTGGCCTCTTTAGCTTTACCATAGCTTATTTATTATCAGTTATCTGTAATCATACTCGGCGAAATTTTATTTATCCTCACCCCTTATGTATATATCCCTAATAATTAAGCATACTAATTTCGGCGACATCCCTAGTCGCTCAACATTCTCCCATATCCTTTTTAAGCTCTCCTTTGGAGGGCTATTTTTTTTATCTTCCTATATAGTTGATTACTGGCATAAAATGCTTTACATTTAATGAAAAACTAGGGGAAAACTATTATTAGGAGGTGATCATTTTGAAAAGGGAACTAAATGGTGATGTGACTTCAAGTACTTCCGATACTGAAATGCTTACCAAAAACCAGGATTCTGTAAATGGTAAAGAGAGTAAAGATAAAGAAAGTACAAATAAAAGCCAAGATTTTGTAATGAGTAATAATAAATTACCCAGTTGACCACATGGTTTACTCCTTCGCCAAAATTAAAACAGCATGGTTCCAATAAAACGCCACTATCTCTGCTTACTAAAATGCTGATAATTCAATCTCATTTAATAATCGAATCGTCTGTGCACCAAACAGGCGATTTTTCTTGCATCGAGTAAATACGCAGCCGATGGACCTGTCCAATTTTACTGTGCCGGAAATCCGGCTAAAAACCTATGAACAGACTATTTCCCGATTTTCTTGACATTGTTATGATCTCCCAGACATCTACATTATGCAGCCAACAAAAGCTAGGACGTTCAGCCTTTACGGATTCCTAGCTTTTGTTTTGTAATTCAACTACACTATTTTTTCAAATTCATACATATTATACCAGCTCAACCTTATATTCTCTTAGCCAGGTATCTACTTGAATCAGATAAGCAAATAACTGGGCGTTGGTCATAAGTTGACCAAACCAAGGAATATTTGAGATCGGTGCATTAGGCTGAGCCATTTCGCGAACTTTACTCACATCTACTACATTTCGTAAAGGTGAAGAAGTATCGTCTAGAATTTGTAACACCCATTGACGTACTGCATTCAAATAAGAAGGATTATGGGTCTTAGGATAAGGACTTTTACGTCTCCATAATACATCTTCAGGCAAGATACCAACCAAAGCGTGCCGTAAGAGACCTTTTTCTCTCTCATGGTAATTTTTCATATGCCATGGAACGTTCCATACATATTCAACCATTCTATGATCGCAATATGGCACTCTGACTTCTAAACCAAATGCCATACTCATACGATCTTTTCGGTCAAGTAATGTGGGCATCCAGCGTGTTAAACTTAAATAAAAAATTTCTCGCATACGAGCAGATTGAGCATCTTCACCGGGAAGCCGCGGAACTTCTGCTAATGCCTCTAAGTAGCGCTCCTGTAAGTATTCATGAGCTCTAGTTACAGATTTCATTTCTGGGGACAGCCATTCCATACGTGCATTCAAGTTGGGCGACCATGGGAAACATGAAGCATTGATCATCTCTTCACGATAAAACCATGGATAACCGCCAAATACTTCATCAGCACATTCACCAGACAGCGCAACTGTGGCACCTTTTTTTATTTCACGGCAAAATAAATATAAAGAGGTATCCACATCAGCCATTCCTGGTAGATCCCGGGAAATAGTAGCCTGTGGTAGGGTTCCAGCTAATTCTGGAGTATCTAATATAATATTGTGATGACAAGTATCAAATAATTCAGAAACACGACGCACCCAAGGCGCATCTGCATTGGGCTGAAAGCTATTTGATTTAAAATATTGATCATTATCAAGGTAGTCTACAGAATAGGTATCAATACGACCTAATCTCTTCTCTTTATAAGCATTAGATGCCAAGGCCGTTAATGCACTAGAATCAAGCCCCCCCGACAGTAGGGTACAAACAGGAACATCCGCAACCAATTGACGCTTCACAATATCTTGTAATAGCTCTCGTACTGTATGTACCGTCGTATCAAAATCATCTGGGTGTGGCATACTTTTCAGAGCCCAATACTGGCAAATATACATCCCTTTCTCACTATACAGCATGCTATGTCCAGGTCTCAGTTCCGCAATATTACGAAATACGCCATGTCCAGGCGTCCGACCAGGCCCGATGATAAAAACCTCGGCCAAACCCTCGCTGTCGATTTGCGGCTTGACTTCAGGGTGGGCCAATAAAGCCTTCAGCTCTGAGGCAAATAAGAATTTACCACCTTGCTTGTTGTAAAATAAGGGTTTTACACCGATTCGGTCACGGGCAAGAAATAGAGTTTGTTCCGTTTCATCCCAAATGCCAAAGGCAAAAATCCCATTAAATTTTTCTACACAAGAAGGACCCCATTCTATGTATCCAGTCAACAATACTTCCGTATCGCAATTGGTGCGGAAAGTATATCCTTGAGCTTCTAAGGATTGCCGCAATTCAGGTGTGTTATACAGTTCTCCATTATAGGTAATTACATAACGACGTTGCCCTTTATCTCTAATCATGGGCTGTGCCCCATTCTCCGGATCTACTACACTTAGGCGCCGATGGCCAAATGCCGCATGTTTCGTTAGATACATACCTGATGCATCAGGTCCACGAGCTGCTAATGTTTCCATCATATTGGCCATTATATGGCCCTCATTTTCAAGATTCCTTTCCCAATCAATCCATCCTACAATTCCACACATAATTATCCCTCTCCTTTGAGAAAATAAAGTGCATCTGACGTATGCCAACTACAAGATAATATATGAAATAAAATTCAAATTGACACGCTAAAATATAATATTTGTGATAGTTATCACAGAAATAGGATAAATTAACCTATACAATAAGAATAAGTTAAGAAATAACAAATGAATTGGGGGAATACACACTATGGAAAAGAAATTCATTAAAAATATTGAGTTTAGCACCGCTTTAGAAATGGTTAACCTAGTAGAATATCAAGAAGGACGAGTCGTTAGCCTTACTCTCGTACAAAATGATGCCCTAACATTAACCCTGTTTGCCTTTGCCAAAGGTGAAGCTGTAAGTACTCATTCTGCACCGGGAGATGCTATGGTATACATTCTCGATGGAGAAGCTGCCATTACTGTTGGAGAAAATAAATTTATTGCTACTAAGGGTCAAACTCTTGTTATGCCTTCTAATATACCTCATGGCTTAGATGCTACAGAGAACTTTAAAATGATGCTGATCTTAGTAAAACAATAATCTACAAAGCAAAATAGACTTGGCTGTAAGCCAAGTCTATTTTGCTTTGTAGATAGTTAAGCTGTTCTAAACTTTATCGTCTATTCATCTTTCTTTAAGACAAATTCCAATTGAATGACTTGGGTATCCTCTTTACGAAAGGCAACAAATCTCCCGTCCATAATTTCTTTAAATATCTTTTCTGCTAATTGATAAGAACATTGGGGAAGCCGTTTTTGATAAACAACATCTATATCGTTAAAGATAATAGTAAAGCTTAGTACCACCTTATTCTCTATTTCCTTTACACCAATTTGCACATATAAATTCTTGCCATTATGACTTTGAGGAGCAAGATGTAATAAGCAATCAGCTGCAAAATGAATTAATGCATAATTCCCCTGCACCTTCCCCTCAAAATTATCCTCTATGTGGCATTTAGAGGCACTAAAGAGAATGTCTTCTGTAACTAATAATTTTAATGTTTCTATTAACTTACTTAGAAGAAATTCTTCTTCACCTCCAGGTAACTTATCCGTATACTTATGCAGCAGTGTGGCTAAGTATTTGCTTTCATTATCATCAATTCTTTCGATAGCATCCAATAACCAAGTATTTATTTTTCTAATGTGCTGTATTTGATTTTCCCGAATTGCTGAAGTATTTTCCATCTTTTTCAATATATTTTGATATGATGAATTACGTTTTGCTAAATTCTCCTTAAGTTGAACTTCTCTTTTCTTTAATTGATAATGCTCAATCCCTTTAACAATTACATATTTTAGTTCGGATTCCATGTCCCAAGGTTTTGCTATGAAATTAAAAATATCCGCTTGGTTTATAGTGGCCAATACTTGGGATAGTTGGGTAAAGCCTGATAGAACAATTTTAACAGTACTAGGATATTTCTCTTTCACTATTTTCAGTAATTGTAAACCATCCATACCTGGCATCCTCATGTCAGTAACAATTACACTAATCTCGTGCTTCTCCATAATACCCAGAGCTTCTTCGCCACTTCCAGCAAAATATGCTGTATACTTTTCATCGATAACTGCTCGTCGTATAGAACTTAGAATATTAGCCTCATCATCAACAAATAAAACAGCTGCAGTACTTTGAGTAGGCTCTGATAAAATTTCCATAATACATCTCCTTCTTTACCATTTCCCATTTAATTAGTCCACTATAATTTCTTTCAGACATACAACCAACGCCGTAACAATATTGTTTTAGTATCCAGTTGAGCCACTTTACAACTATTTCTCCACGTATTTTATTTAACCTTCTCTATTCATACAATGTTTCCTTTTATTATGTAATAGAGCCTATTATCATTGCCTTTTTATAAGCAATTAGTTACACTTGTTATATTAGTTTCTTCAGAAGTACTAAGACTATTTTTTGGTGAGTGTTATGATCTTCAGTTTTCTAACAAGGAGATTCTTATGATACCTAACAATTTAATTGTTAAAAACCGCTTGGAAGAATTAGATTTTGCTCGAGGGTTGGCTATTTTATTAATGATAGTCTTTCATCTCATCGTAGATTTAAAGGATTTCTATTCCTATAAGCTAGAATACCTCCAAGGTTTTTGGTATATGGAAGGTAAATTATCCGCCATACTGTTTATCTTTCTATGTGGATTAAGTAGCACCTTGAGCCATCGCAGCACACGCCATGGCATTCACATTTTGATATGGGCAATACTATTAACAATAACTACTTACGCTTACAATCCTGATTTTTATATTCGTTTTGGTATCTTGCATTTACTTGGCATCAGCTTACTTTCAGCTTCTATTTTACGTTCGCTACAAGCGAGATGGCTACTACTGCTAAGCGCTGTCTCAATTTTTATGGGTCTAATTGTTTCGGTACGTTTCACAGCCTCTCCCTATCTCTTCCCTCTTGGTTTACAAACTAGTACATTTACCTCTCTTGATTATTACCCCTTATTCCCCTGGTTCGGAATTTTTGTTGCAGGAATCGTAGCCGGAAAATACTTCTATCCCCTTAAACAACCATTATTCTCTATACCTTTTCCTAAAACTATTACTTGGCTAGGACGGCATTCTTTAGCTATCTATCTTATACACCAACCAATACTATTGGCTTTTTTATATGTACTGCATAGAATATAATAAGAAAAACGTGACTCATCTTTTAAAACCATAGAGACGAAGAAGGCACAGAGAATAGATAGGGTTATTAAATTCCCCTCAGCGCACTCTGCACCTTTGTGGCTAGATCATTCTTTCCTTGCTCTCGTTCGCTAAAATATATACTTTCTAACATAATAAAAAAATGAAGGCTTGCATCCAATAGGGCAAGCCTTCATTCTTTTGTTATATTACTTTAGAGCGTTCTGCAAGTTTACTAAATTCTCGCCCATAACTGTTAAATAATTCTTTCCGTCTTTCATTTCCTGTTCTGTCAAACTTTCAATTGGATTCAGTACTAGCAATTCCGCCCCTGTTTCTTTAGCAATGGTCTGAGCTAATTTAGGGCTGGTTAAGGTTTCAAAGAATATGTATTTTACTTTATGCTCACGACAAAACTCAGTGATCTTTGCCATTTTATCAGGTGTAGGCTCTGCATCAGGGGAAAGTCCCATAATACCTAATTGCTCAAATCCATACCGATTCGCCAAATAGCCAAAAGCTCTATGGCTCGTTACAATTTGTTTGCGAGTCATTCCAGCTAGGCCTTTTTTAAATTGTTCATCTAATTCTGCTAATTTTTTATTATAGTTTTGCGCATTTGTTTTATAATAATCAGCATTTTTTTCATCAACTGAAACTAATGCTTGAGCAATGGTGTTTATCTCCTGCTGGACAGCAATAGGGTCTAACCAAGCGTGAGGGTCAAACTTATGCTCCTCATCATGACCATGTCCATGTTCTTCTTCCTCTTCTTCATGCTTAGCTTCCAATTTATTAACATCTTTACTTATTTCTAGAGGCAAAGCATTACCCAATACATCTTTTTGTAATAACTTTTCTACTGGTTCAAAATCCTTTCCATGATAAGCGAAGATTCTAGCATCCTTAATTTTGATAATATCTTTAGCCGTTGGCTCCCAATCATGAGGTTCTGCCCCTGGTGGTATCAGCATAACTACATCTACCTTATCACCGCCAACTTGTTTTACAAATTCATACACGGGATACATCGTGGCAACTACTTTTATTTTTTTAACTTCTGGCTCTGCAGTCTTCGCTGTATTACCGCCACATCCAACTAACAGAAATAATACGAGAAGACATACACTACCACTTACAAATCTAGTCCATTTTTCAATCATATATTGCTCTCCTTAATAATAATATTATTATTAAGTAAATAATACCATATAATAATATGATTGTCTATCTTTCCAGACCTATTTATGCAGTTCTTACTTTTAAAAAGCATAAATTGTTTTTTACCTTTTATTTTAGTTTTTCGAGGTATATAATGATAGATATTGTAATCTCATATCTTTTCATTAAAGATACTTGTATTTTATAACCAGGAGGGCAATTCATTTGAAAAATATTATAGATATTGTTGAAAAGCATTATGATTCCATTGTTTCATTACGACGTCATTTTCACATGTATCCCGAGCTAAGTGCTCAGGAATTCAATACACAACAGAAAATCATAGAAGAGTTATCTGCTTTAGGGCTTACTCCCCGTAAAATCGCAGGTACTGGAGTAATTGCCGAACTAAAAGGGGCCCTTCCTGGAAAGACCATTGCAATCCGTGCTGATATTGATGCTCTAGAACTACAAGATGAATGCGGCAAACCTTATCAATCACAAAATCCAGGAGTATGTCATGCTTGTGGTCATGATGGTCATACGGCTATGCTTATTGGCGTGGCAAAAACATTAGTAGAGCTAAAAGACAATGTAGCAGGCACTATTATCTTCTTATTTCAACCTAGCGAAGAATGTTTCCCTGGAGGAGCAGCTCTTATGATAAAGGAAGGTGCTCTTACAGGTGTTGATGCCGTCATTGGAACTCATCTCTGGCAAAGCCTCTCTGTAGGAACCAGCGGTATTAGTTATAACCGTATGATGGCTTCCCCTGACTCCTTTACCATCACCATTAAAGGCAGAGGCGGGCATGGGTCTATGCCTCATCAAACAATAGATGCTATTCTTGTAGCTGCACAAGTGGTAACAGCATTACATACCATTGTAAGTCGTAATATTGACCCTTTGGAACAAGCAGTTCTCTCCATCGGTTCATTTAAATCAGGTGATACCTTTAATATTATTCCCGACACCGCCACTCTCGTTGGTACTGTACGTTCTTTTTCTATGGATATCAAAAAAATAGTCTTTGAACGAATGGAGAAAATTGTCAGCGGTATCTGCCAAGCAGCAGGTGCTACATTCCACATCGATAAGACCTTCGGTTTTCCTCCTGTTATTAATAATCCGCAAATTGCTGAAGTATTTGCAGCTGCTAGTATGGAAACCCTTGGCAAGGAAAATACCTTAACCATTGATCCTGTAATGGGAGGTGAAGATTTCTCCGTTTACTTAGATCAAGTCCCAGGAGCTTTTATCTTCATCGGTACTGGCAATAAAGATAAAGGAATTATCTACCCCCAACATCATCCAAAATTTGATATTGATGAAAAAGCATTAGGTTACGGAATAGAGACTATGGCGCGTGCAGCCATGAAACTTTCGTCTTCTAAAGAGAATTTTTAGAAGAGGGGACGTCATGAACCGCAGAGGCGCAGAGAACGCAGAGAAAAGTATTACAAATACCTCTCTGTGTTCTTTGCGCCTCTGCGGTTACTTTTTTATTATTCTTCTCGTCCTATTATTTACACCCTAAAAAATCTACTCCCGTACTTTTTCCATTAACCAAATACCAACACCACAAAATGTTAAAATGTATGCCAACATAATAATTAAAGAAAGTACAGGTGCTTCCCCACCAAGAGCTATAGCCCGCAGGGCATAGCTCGCATGGGTAAGCGGCAAAATCTTAATAATCCAACGCAATAAAGCTGGTAAGTGATCTGGCACAAAAAAAGTCGCACATAAAAAGGACATAGGCAACAATATATACGTATTAAAATTAGCCATATCTTCATGAGAATTCATAACCATAGCGGCTACAAAGGCCATAGAAGCAAAAACCAAACAGTTCAACACTAAGGTCAGCAAAAACCAACTGTTAATCAAAGCATGAGCACCAAAGAGATAGGCCAATGCAATAATAATCACAGAGGATATCAAGCCTCTTAAGGCACCTGACAACACTTTCCCAATAACAAAAGAGCTAGAGGCAATGGGAGCAATTAAATATTCTTCTAATGTCTTATGATACAACCTGCTCATATTAAGAGGACTGCCTACTGAGTTAAAACTAATATTCATGGAATTTAACGCAATAATGCCAGGTACGATAAAATCCAAATAACTGCCCTGATTTACTTGAATACTGCGTCCTAAACCCCAGCCAAAAGCTACAAGATACAAAACAGGTGATACCATACGGGACAAAATGAAACGGCCAATACGTCGTTTTAATACGAGCCAATCCCGCCAAAAGACAGTCCAAATATCATATAACATTATCCTACCACCTTTCGCCCAGTCAACTCAACAAAAGCATCTTCCAGATTTGTCTGACGTAAGGTAGTCGTCGTCATTAGGGTAGCAGCAAAATTGGAAGCCTCACCGCGATCAGTAAAGAATTTTGTTTTTGTGCCCTCTTCATCAGCCCATTCTACTACGTAAGCCCCAAACCGCTGACACAATGCTATTGGACTATCCATAGCAATCAATTTACCCTTTTCCATAATCGCAACGCGTTGACACAGATTCTCTGCCTCTTCAATGTAATGTGTCGTTAGCAGTACCGTAAGTCCCTCATTTTTCAAACGTCGTATGAGATCCCACAGACGGCGACGTACTTGCGGGTCAAGACCTACAGTGGGTTCGTCTAAGAAAAGAATCTTCGGCTGATGTAACAAAGCTCTGGCAATCATTAGGCGCCGCTTCATACCGCCGGAAAATTTTTGTACCATATCATTAGCACGATCATCTAGTTCCACATATTTCAGCAATTCCCCGATCCGCTGTTTTCGCACTTCTGGCAACATATGATGAAGACGCCCATGAAGTTCGAGATTCTCCCAAGGAGTCAAATCAATATCCAGATTAAAATGCTGAGGAACTACCCCAATTACAGCTTTAATATGTCCTTCATTGTGGGCGGCTTCACAGCCATCGATTACAATCTTGCCTGCCGTAGGACGTGTCAGCATAGTTAGTACGCGAATAGTGGTTGTCTTCCCTGCGCCATTCGGTCCTAATAAGCCGAAAATCTCGCCCTTGGCTATTTTCAAAGATAAACCATCTACGGCGATACGTTCACCAAATTTTTTACTAAATTTCTCTATCTGAATCATCGTACTATCCCCTACTTCTACTATTTAGAATGTATGTTCATATTTTCTTCGACGTTAGGCCCTGAATCATTACCACTGGCTTGCAGGCCCTATCAAAGATAATTTCACTCTCAACCCCAAATACTTCTCGCAAAGTATGTTCTGTAATGACGTCCTCTGGCTTGCCGGCAGCAAAAATTTGTCCTTGTTGCAAAATTACAACATAGTCTGAATACCTGGCAGCGTGATTAATATCGTGTAGTACCATTACGACTGTAAGCTTATGCTCATGATTAAAAGTAGCTAACAGCTCCATAATCTCTAACTGATGGCAAATATCAAGATAGGTAGTAGGTTCATCCAGTAATACTATTTCTGGTTTTTGGGCCAAAGCCATGGCAATCCATACCCGCTGACGTTCTCCGCCAGAAAGGGTACTCACAACTCGATCCGCCATTTGAGCAAGACCAGTTTGATTTAAGGCCCAACCCACACAAACCTCATCTTGCTCTGACTTGCCCCGCCACCAGCTTTGATGAGGAAAACGCCCAAATTCGACTAGATCTCTTACCGTTAGATCACTAGGTGCCTGGGGAGACTGAGGTAAAACAGCCATTTGTTGAGCTATCATTTTCCCACTGATTTGAGCTAAATTCTTGTCTTCTAAATAGATAATACCTTTATCAGGTTTTATATTTCGAGATAAGACCTTCAACAAGGTACTTTTGCCTGATCCATTGGGACCTAAAATAGAAACAATTTTTCCTTCCTCAATTTCCAGGGAAAGATTTTTCAAGACGGTTTTATCATCGAAGTTCACGACTAACTCTTCTGCTTTCATAATTGGCATTATGCATCCCTCCTTAACAAGTAGAGGAAAAAAGGCGCGCCAACAAAAGCCATAATAATACCTACAGGAATCTCAATGGGAGCAAATGCGACTCTAGCCAAGGTATCACTTAGGGTAACAACTGCTATGCCCAATAAAGCAGAGGCTGGTAAGAGATAACGGTAATCTGATCCTACTAATAGCCGAGCTGCATGAGGTACAATCAGTCCAACAAAGCCAAGCAGGCCAACAACACTGACAGCACTAGCCGCCATCAAAGCCGCTACTGCCGTCATAGAGATTCTAGAAACCTCCACATTTAGCCCTAAGCCTCGAGCAATCTCATCTCCAAGGTTTAAAATATTGAGTCGTCTAGCTCCCAATATTGCCAATATGCCACCAATGATCGTATAGGGCAAAATAATATCCAGATGAGGCCAACTACGCGCCGATAATCCCCCCACCATCCACATGAGTGCTCCGTGAACTCGATCACTGTAAAAGACCAATAAAGCAGAAATAGCCGAATTCAAAAAGGCAGATACAGCTACTCCTGCCAGTATAATACGTACTGGGCGAATACCGCCTTTCCATGCCAAGATATAAATAAAGATAGCTGCCAGCATGGCTCCAAGAAATGCAACGGGAGTAACTAAATATTCCTTATGTGGAAACAATACCATAATGCTTACACCGGCTAAGCCAGCCCCTGACGATACCCCGATAATGTGAGGATCAGCTAAAGGATTTTTCATGACTCCCTGAAGAATAGCCCCAGCTAAGGATAAATTAATGCCTACAAGTGCCCCCACCAAGGTTCGGGGTAACCTTATGTTCCAGATTACCTGTCGATTCGCACCTGAACTATCGGAAAAGATAGCAGAAATAATTTCCTGGAGGCTAATGGATAGTGCTCCAACACTTAAACTGAGTACAATACCGCCCAGGGCAACTATGGCGAATATTACTAAAATAAATGCTCTCCATTCACTGCGATCACGTACACCATTACAGAAAAACTTTTTTTTATTTAACATTGCCATAAACCTCAGGATACATTACTTTTGCCATATATTCTACTGACTCATAAAAACGAATACCAGGATTCAATTGGAATAATTCAGCTGGCAGGAAAAATACTTGTCCCCTCTTTACTGCCCGCAAACCACTCCAAGCTGGGTTGCTTTCAAGATCAGCTTTCATTCTTTTCTCAATTTCAGTCATATTACCCATAGTAACTACCAAAATAGCATCTGCATCCCCTTCCACTAACTTTTCTAAGCTATAAGGGGTCATTTCGCTATCGCCAGCTATTGGTGTACTACCTACTGCAATATTTTCAAGTTTTAAAATTTTAGCCACATTGCCAGCGATACTACTATCGAGCTCTACTGTAACGTTTTTTGCTGTGGCATGTAATATCACTATTTTTTTACTTTGGCTTGGTAACTTAGCTGTCACCTCATTGATATTTGCTTGCATAGTAGCAAGCAGCTTCTGAGCCTGCTCTTGTGTGCCTGCAATATCACCAAACAACTTAGCTTTTGTTAGGATTTCATCGTATGTTTTCATTTTTAATATCATCACAGGAATTTTACTGCTTTCAAATGTGGGAACTAATTTGTCATGAATCCCTTGAAAACCAATTACCAAATCAGGCTGAAGCGCTAATACTTGTTCGTTATTTATATTATAAATAAACCCTACTTCTGGAATCTCCTGCTGGGCGGGAAAGGTCTGAGGTGCTTTAGAGCTTGGCCTTCCAACTGCTTTGCCACCAACTCCGTATAACACGTCCAGAAAAGAGGTAGACAATACAACAATGCGCTGTGGTTTTTTTTCTAATACTACAGTGCGCCCAGCATCATCGGTCATTTGCAGATAATGATCTGGAGATTTTGTTATAGATTTGTCTTGCGATGAAGAAGCACATCCTGCAAAAATTACACTTATTATACTTAGCATACAGACTAAATATGTCAATTTCCCTTTCACGACTAGCTCTCCTTCCATACATAATAAATGGGAAAGGCCGGATACAATTGATCCGGCAAACCCCTCTATACTGTCTTTTATTTATTTTAAACCATTGATAGCATCACGTACATGCTGTACATAAATATTTTGAATTCCAGTATTTTCACCTAAACCGTGAATATAGGTTTCTACCTGGTAGCCATCTGCAAGGAAAGTATTCTTCCAAGAATCTTTTTCTTCCCCAGCCATATCATTATGGGCATGATCACCAGCAACTAACATAAGAGGCATCAAGATAATTCTTTTAATATTTCTTTCTTTCAATAATCTTTCAACATCTTGAAGATTAGGATGATCAGATTCTTCGACTACCCCCACAATCACATGTAAGCCTGCGGCATCAAATTGCTCTTGTAACATTTGATAAGCTGGATTATGTTGATGTGGCGAACCATGTCCCATAAATACCACTGTTTTGTCTTTCATTTGCAATACAGGAAGTTGTTCTTTAAGAGCATTCACAGCAATGGCAAAATCATTGGGTGTACCATTTTCGCCATCAAAAAACAATACTGGACGACCTACTGAAAGTTTATCAAAACTGGTATTGTATTTATCTACAACAGATAATACTTTTTTACTATATTCTTCACCTGGTGTTAAATGAGTAGTTTGTATAATGACTTCTTTATAGCCGTCTTTTTTTAGTTTGGCTAATACAGTTTCCAAATCATTTACATGGATATTATCATTCTCCGCCAGACGCTTCATAACAATTTTAGAAGTAAAAGCTCTATATACATCATATTCAGGAAAAGCTTGTGCAATACGATTTTCTACACTCTCAATACATGATTGACGAGTCTGGGCGAAAGTAGTACCAAAACTAACCACAACGATGGCTTTTTGACTTTTTTCCTTTGCTATCCCTTGCGCATTTACGTTAGATGAGCCAAATATAGTAACACCCACTAATAAGGAAACACTTAAAGCAAAACTCATTGCCACTTTATATAAAAAATTCATTTTCATCGTACAACCCCTCACTCAGTTTTTTTATGTGCAATTTCTAAATGATTGGGGTAACCGTATCGCACTTAACCAAGCTTACGTTTTTTAGCCAAAATGGTGGACAAATAATTAACACTCTTTGCATCAACTTCATCCAAATTATAGCTAATTTGTTCATCTGGCAGACCACAGCGACTAATCATAACAGCGTTATCACCAAAGCCATGCTGTTTTAATTTTGCTACAACCTGTCCAAAATTTTTGTAAACTTTCATCAATACAACATTATCGACTATCCCCAATATATTATCTAACTCTTCTTCTGACATAGTTGCAGGGATAATACTAAGTATATCATTTCCTTCTGCCAATGGCTGACCTAATTGGCTACCAATAGCGCAAAAAGCTGGAACGCCAGGTATGGTTTCAATGCCATAGCCTGAGTCTTTTAACAGACGATATACGTACATATAAGTGCTATAAAACATAGGATCACCTAATGTTAAAAACACAACCTTTTTCCCTGCTTTAAGTTCTTCCAGAATACTATTCTTATTATTCTCCCACGCATTCGCTAACGTGGCAGCATCATTCACCATTGGGAAAACCAGCTTTAATATCTCAACATCCTTTTTTAAATAAGGACGAGCGATGGATAGTGCTGTACTATCTTCTTTTTTTTCTGTCTTAGGGGCAATCACCACATCAGCGTTTTTTATCACCTCCACTGCTTTTAATGTGAGCAGCTCTGGATCTCCTGGTCCTACACCAACACCGTAAAAAATTCCTGCCATAATGGCCTCCTTAACTATGATTTGTGGTACAACACATATAAGTAAACATAACTATAACTGAGTAAAACGAGAATTTGCACTCTTAATTTTACCATTATCCAGTAATCTTGAATAGCACTCTCTAAGATTAGAAATTTTATTATTAGAGAACCAGTTCAAATACTGGTACTGGACAATAATGCACAAGCATCATTACACACTACATCTTTAATAGCGCAAAAAATCTTCCGTTACGCATAACGGAAGATCTCAATAAATACAATTATAGTAGCATGCCATCATATAATCACTCCATTATTGTGTGATATATAACAGTATAACTGTACGAATCTCCTCCCCATCTCTCGCAGGTTTTAACGGTGATTGCTATATAGGCAGTTCTCCTGACTTTGAATCATTGCTTCCCCAAACCTTCCCAAGATTCTCATCCCAGTGGCATAACTATGGGGTTACTCCTCATTACAGTGGCGGGACCGCGCCGGACTTTAACCGGACTTCCCTATTAAGCCCCAAAGGGCACCTATACCATCCATATGAAATTTGGCTGTCCACTCATGCTTAACTGTATAATAAATGCTTTTCCTTGTCAAGGGTATATGAGGATATCTTGGTAATATTCTCTACAGCCCCGCTAACCTTCTTCAAATTCTTTCGTATTTCTTTTTCACAGCAAAGACAAACTTGGATGCTCTTCTTCACTCACTGCCTCTTTACCTACAATCCTATCACAAGATTTTTGATGTCGTCCTTCACCACATTCGAATATAGGTTGGGCAGATCCACTTGTTTTACTAGTAGTACCGAGAATTTGATTAATAACAGCAATCAATTTCTCAGCGGTAATCGGTTTTAAGATATAACTTTTGGCACCATTTTCTAACGCTTCCATCACTTTATATTGTTGCCCTAAGGCACTAACCATAATTATCTTAGCATCTTTATCACATGCTATGATACGAGTTAAAGCTTCAATGCCATCAGTACCAGGCATGGTAATATCCATGGTAACCACATCAGGCACATGTCTTTGATACATTTCAATTGCCTGTTCACCATCTACAGCTTCATCCACAACAATATGTCCAGCACTCTCTACCATTTTCCTGATCATTTTCCTCATCATTAAAGCGTCATCAACAATTAACACTCGAGCCATTTTATCCTCCCTCTCAGCCAACATACTTATATATTATTTACCAAAGGTAAAACCAAACGAAACGCTGTCCCTCTTCCTGGTTCACTACTAACTTCAATTTCCCCACCAAGCTTTTCTATCTCTTTTCGGACTGCATAAAGCCCTACTCCTCTTCCGGATATTTCATCCGCACACGAAGCACTCGAGAATCCATCAGCAAAAATCAATTTTATAGCCTCTTTATCGGATAAGGAGAAAGCTGTTTCCTTGTTCAATATGCCTTTGTCAACAGCGATCTTTTTCATATGCTCCCCATCAATACCACAACCATCATCTTTGACAACTACAAGAATGTTCTCTGCTGTAGTTTGCACATCACAAGAAATAGTGCCAACTTCCTCTTTTTCAGCCTGCAAACGCTCCTCTATTGTCTCCAACCCATGGGCTACCGCATTGCGAAATAGATGAATAAAAGTTTGCGTAACATCATGATATATTTCAGGATTTACCAAAACATCTCCGCCAGTGACAACAAAAGGATATACTGCCTTCTCATAGCGCTTCGCTAAACTTACCGTATAATCTGGATAAGCTTCTAGTAACTCTTTGAATGGTCTATAGGTCAAAGATGCTAATCCTAAGCCGATTTCTTCTTTCTGTGGTGAGGCTGGCCATTGCTGAATTTTCCCTATCAGATCATCTAGTTTTGCTTTTTCAATACTTACCATTTTGTGCTGCCCTAAGAACTTCTCTCCTAAAATGCTTTTTAAGATATTTACATCATAGATAAGCCAACTGGCCATTCTTTCTGAAGAATAGGAATCAATCAGCTCCATAAATGTTGCTGCATTAGTAACTTTTTCCTCACGCAGCTTGGCTAATGTTGCTTCTAAATCATGCAGTTCTTTTACAATATGCTGCATATTGAGTTGGCCAAATGTACCTTTCCAGGTGTGTATGATGCGAAAAATAGTACTCAACTTCTCTGAGATTGAACAATCTGATTTTATGATACTAGGCAGCTCGTCATAACAAAAGGTGGTGTATCCCTGTACTGCATCGGAAAAATCATCATATTGGGTAATTACTTTTACCACCATTGATAATATTTCTTTTTCTTTTTGAATTTGCTCTTCCATCTTTCGTTCCTTAGTAACATCCGTCAAAATCAACATAATCTCTTTCTGGCTACCCTCACTACAATGGGATATAAATTTATAATCAATTTTGATATAAGTCCGATCTACTACAATTTCACTAGGCAATAAGGTAAAGTAGGTTTCTCTTAAATAATCATCTTCTACGGTAAAGATTTTCTTCAATACTTTAGTAACAAATTCTTCTTGCTTTTGATCTTCTGAATATAACAATTTTGCAATATCTTCTCCAGCGATCTCTTTATTAAATATCATGACACATTCTGCACTATATTCGTCGGCCACTTTTAGTTCTTGACCAAAGGATACAAAGCCTTGTCCTGCATGATCTAGTAAGTTTCGCACCTTATGTAGTACTTCTGTTAATTGGCTCGTGCGATTTTCCAACTGCTTTTGTACGAGCAGCTGTTCGACATATGCCTTCTCTAATTCGTCTTTTTGCGATTGTAAGCTTTCCTCATTCAGTTTTATATGATGAGCCATCCAATTCATATTACGCATTAGCTCTACCATTTCATTTTCGTCATCCACATCACTCGACTCATTCGGAACAGATAAAAATACATTATAAGATCCATCTTTAACAGCAAGACAAAACTCTTTTATTTTTTCTAACTGTTTACCTAGAAACCAATATCTAACTACACCGGAACTAAACAATCCTAACAATATAGACGACATTAAACCAAGAGCAATTGCGTGTTCAAAAGCACTGTTGCCCGCCAATCCTGCATTCTTCCCCAGCCAATATACGATCATTAAAGGCATAATACTAAAAATCAGACAAATCATACGGAGACGTTTTTTTATTGTCATCCATGCACCCCCTGTTTTTTTTGTTATTATATATATGTTATCTCATAGTCATTCAATGATAATAATTATCATTATCGATATCTTAGTATGGCAAAAAAATCACAATCTGTCAATTCTTTCAGATAAAAAATAAAGTAAACAAACCGTGATAGCCACAGTTTGTTTACTTTATTTTAAATAACTTTAGAGAGAATTTTGATTTATTATTAATGATACTCCACATATATTGCCTTACTTATAGAAAAAGGCGTTATAAGAAGCCGATCCTATGTTCAATTATGTTAGCAGGCTGTCAAGCCACCATCCACCGTCCACACAGCCCCATTCACAAAGGATGCCATATCCGATGCCAGAAAACAAATGACATGAGCAACTTCATGGACTTCGGCAATTCGTCCTATTGGATATATTGCAGCCATGTCTCGTATATAGTCTTTCGGATTATCGACACCTGCCAATTGCTGCTCTAGCATTGGCGTCTTCACATCACCAGGACATACACAATTAGTGCGAACGCCATAATGAATACTTTCCAATGCCAGTGCCTTCGTAAAAGTCGTTACTGCTCCTTTTGAGGCACAATAAGTCGTGCATAAACAATTACCGTTAATACCAGCATCAGAAGAAACGTTAATAATAGCCCCACTACCTCTTTGACGCAAATACGGCAATGCATATTTACAGATAAAATAGGTCCCTTTTATATTAATGTTCATTATTTTATCAAACTCATCTTCTGTAACTTCATCAATTTTTTTTTCCATATAAATACCAGCAGAGTTAATGACAATATCTATACCGCCGAATTGAGCAACTGCTTTCTCTACGACCTCTTGACATTGCAGATTCTTACTAAGATCGCCTTGAATAAAAGAAACACGATCCCCATACATACTCAATTCATGTAAAGCTCTTAACCCCTTTTCTTCTTGACTGCCAATGAGAGCCACTTTTGCTCCTTGTGATAACAATTGCCTTCCTGTTTCTAAGCCAATGCCAGAAGTGCCACCAGTAATTATAGCTATTTTTCCCTTAAAAGGATAATTCATAAGCCAACTCCTCATATACATTGTTTTTCCCATACTTAATCCCCTCTTTAAAGGGGTGTATGCCGTAAGGCGGGGTATATTACATTAATTAGATTCGCCTTCTTACTTTAAGCGAAAGGCAATAGGCATGGTGGTATAGCATATAACACTTGCACCGCTATCTTGGTTTTTAGCGGGTATAAATCGCCATTTTTGCACTGCTGCTACTGCTGCATCATCTAACATATCATTTCCTGATGTAGTGTGTATGGTTACATCTCCTGGTAACCCATTCACTAAAATTTGAATCCTCACCACGGTAGTACCTGTTAAGCCCGCTTTTCGTGCACCTTCTGGATAGCTAGGATCTATCTTGGATAAGATCCGAGGCGGGACTATGCTGCGTCTGTTCCCTGAATTTCCTTCACTGCCAGTACCTTTGCCATTTTCGCCATTCCCACTGTCCTCATTTGTAGTAACAGCTGAGGAATTGGTGGCGGATCCATTATTATTTGTGGATTGAGAGAAGGACTCCTCTAGGGCTAAATCATCTGCTACAGCCACTGTCTTAGAAGTATGAGGTATGGCAACTGCACTATCCATAGCCTGGGTATTTGCAGAATGAGCTGCTTGAGATGCATTTTCTAAAGGGAGCAAATGACCCGAAGATGTATCCGTAAGTAATTCTAACTCCATATAAGGCTCGGATTCCACAGCTTCAAAAAACCTGCTCGCTAGCAGGCCTACACTGCTTAAAAATACTATATGAAAAATCACCGAAAAGACAATGGCTTTCCGCCAATGTGGTGAGTATGTCATGATTTTATCTTCCTTTCAGATCTGTAGCCACAGCCACCCTACGTGCCCCTGATATTTTTAATTCATCTAATACTGCCACTACATGACCATACTCCGCTTGTTTATCCGCCCGTACTACAAATATATTTTCGGGCTGCTTCGCTAACTCAACCTGAATACGTTTCTGTAATAATGGTAGAGGAATTTCCTCTTGATCAAACATGATTCTTCCATCTTGCATAATCGTAATATTTCTATTTTGTGACATTTCCTGCTGTACAGCGGTAGCTTGAGGCAAATTGATAGGAATCGTATGTTGCTCTGCCATATATAAAGTACTCATCATAAAAAACACTAAAAGAAAAAAGATAATATCAATCATGGGAATAATCATTAATTCTGGTTGTTTTTCAATGCGTAAGCTACGCAATTTCATGATTTTCCCTCCGAAGTTTTTTTTTGTTCGGTAGTCGAGTCATAATAACTGTATATACTTGTTCCATATCCGTAACTAATTTATCCAAACGATGGGTAAAGTAAGTGTGCACGACTAAAGCAAAAATAGCTACTATTAAGCCAGTGGCTGTTGCAATCAAAGCTTCACCAATTCCACCAGTAATCGCCATTGGTTGGCCATTTTTTACATTGAAAACACTAAAAGAACTAATCATGCCGATTACAGTTCCCAACAAACCTAATAAGGGAGATAGGGTAACAATGGAGCTTAGATAATTTAAATATTCACGTAATCTAGCTGCTAATAAAGCAGCAGTTCCATCCATAGCCATCTCTACGTTACTTTCCCGCTGATAAGCCTCTAATCCATCTGCCCCTAGGCATCCAATGGCAGCCGGATTTTGCTCGCACAACTGCTGTGCTTCTGCGATTTTTTGTTTTTCCAATAAAGGTTTCAGTTTACTAATAAATGTTTGAGCATCTGTGGACATGTGTTGGTAATAGAAAAATCGTTCCACGCCTATGGCTGCTACAACTAAAGAACACCCTACAATCACGTACATGACTGGGCCGCCTTTAGAAAATAAAGTAATACATTGTGATAAGAAATCCATACGATTCACCACTCCCATCTTTCTATAAATAGAATTTCTCGATAAACTCCATCGATGTCATCACGGTTACTTGAGGTATTTTCAATAACTTGTAATAAATTTCAATCCCTTGTCCTTTTACAAAATCCCGCTCTTCAATAGGGGTATCTTCAATAATAATTAGTTTTTTGGCTTCAAAAGCTGCATGTAAATTATCAATATTCTGCTCTCCACAGGCCAGATTTGATAACACTACCCAATCTGCTTGAGCTATTTGAGTGCGGTTTTCTTGGGCAGCTAGCTTATCAATAATAGAAAAGGGCTGGCTTAGTACACAGGGTACCTGAAAAGCTTCAGCTATATGGGCATCTGTATCACTAGGATCAAGTACGCCAACTGTCAGACTATAACTATGTTCGTATAGTAAGCGTATGATTTTTGCTCCCGACCCGCCACCGCATATCACATGTACCCTAGTCTCTTTACTTTGCTTATCAATAGCAGGCACATAGGTATGAATATCCAAATTCCCTGTTACTTTATTTTTGAACACAGCGGCATGTAAACCATAAGCCTCTTGTAAATTTCCTTCTGTAATTACCCCTTCGGGAGCACCATCAGCAACAATACCGCCATCTGCTAGTAAAATCAGTCGTGAACAAAATTTAGCTGCTAATTTTAAATCATGAGCAACAATCAGTACTGTTTTGCCTTGCTTCGCAATTAATTGGCAATAGCGAAAAATTTCCTCTTGATAAATTACATCCAAACTAGCGGTAGGTTCGTCTAAAAAAAGAATGGGCGTTTCCTGGGCCAATACTTTTGCTAATAAAACTCGTTGTTTCTCCCCACCTGACATACTCTGTACCGGTTTTTCTGCCAAGGAGTCTACACCTGTAAAGCCCATGTACTTATAAGCAATTTCTATATCTTCTGCCTGTTCATGCTGCCACCATTTTAAATAGGGATAGCGCCCAGCCAAGACAACCTCTAATCCTGTGTAACCAAAACCAACATTTACTTCTTGTTGCATATAAGCAACCTTGCAAGCCAACTCCTTATCAGACATGACAGTAATCGAGTGACCTTGTAATTGTATCTCCCCTTCTGCCAAAGGCAAAAAGCCGCGCAAACTACGCAATAAGGTACTCTTACCAGCACCATTAGGGCCAATAATCCCGACAAATTCTCCAGCACCAATGGTAAAGTTAATATTTTTCACTATTTTTTTGTCACCAATTGCAATGCTACTATTACAAACTGTTATTACTTCCTGTGTCATAAAGCCTCTCCATTCTGCTGGGCTTTTCGCAGCAAATATAAGAAATAAGGCGCTCCCATCAAAGCCGTCATAATACCTACGCGAATTTCATTTGGAGGAATTATCATTCGACCTATGGTATCACAAAATACTAAAAACAAGGCTCCAGCTAAGGCACTACTTGGTAATAGCCAACGGTGTTCTGGTCCCACCATCATCCGCATAATATGAGGTACAATCAAACCTACAAATCCAATGGTACCACTCACACACACGGCCATAGCCGTGGTGAGGGCAGCAACAAATAGTAATAACATTCGTAAGGCTACTACAGGTACACCCACGGATTTTGCTTCCTGCTCGCCTAATGCCAGAATATTGAGATGTCTAGCTAACAAACATAAAATAACTACACCAATTAAAATCGGCCCTGCTGCTAGGTAAACATGTTCCCACCTGCGATAATCTAGGCCCCCTACCATCCAAAATAAATATTCTCGTGCACGATTTTCATCCAATAAAGTCAAGATAGCCGATGTGAAGGCTCCCATTAACATACTCACGGCTACCCCAGATAACAATAGGGTCATCACGGGGATTTTACCTCGTGACATGGATAAAAAAACAGTTAAACTTACTGCGATAATCGCGCCGAGTAAAGCAAAAATCGGCGTCATAAACATACTGATTGATGTTAGTCCTAGAGAGATTGCCACGACAGCACCAAAAGCAGCACCGCTAGAAACGCCAATGATGCCAGGGTCGGCTAGAGGATTGCCAAATACTCCTTGCATCACAGCTCCTGAAATACTGAGTGCAGCTCCCACCAACACACCTACCAGCACGCGCGGTACACGAATCTGCCATACTACAGCTTGGTATTCCGCACTAATGTCTGGAAAATCCAAACCAATCAATGGAATATGTCCTACTATAATCCCTAAGGTATCTTTCCAGGGAACTTGCATGGTTCCCCAAGAAACAGAAAACACCATCATTCCAAACAGTAAGATAATCATCACGCTCATGATCTGCCAAGTCTTTTTAGCCCGAATGCGTTGTGGTTTTTTCAAATTTCTAGTTATCATGGCTTGCTATACTGGGGATAAGCCGCCTTCGCAACATCCGCTACTCCTTGTACGATATATTGGGAGGTACAGGTTAAGTGAGTGTCTGGAATCATAAACAATTGCTGCTCTTTAATCGCTGGAAGAGTCTGAAAGGCTGGATCAGTTTGTATCTCTCTTTTGAATTGATTTACATCCCGTTTTCCTGTGTAATCCTCCATTGACATAATAAGGACATCTGGCTTAGCTTCCACAACTTGTTCTTTTGACATAAATTCATGCTTCCGAACGCCTACCTTACTTGCTCCATTCACTACACATGCATACTGACATATGTCATCAAATAAACTTCCTTTACCGCCAATGCCCCCCATTAGGGAAAAGAGTACTACTGTTTTTCGTTCTGCTGGGCTAACCTTTTCCAGTGATTTTTGTACTATAAGTAACTGCTCTTCCATTTGAGTTACCAGCTGTTGACCTAGCTGTTCTTCACCTACTGCATGTGCTATGTCATGGATTACAACTTTTACATCCTCAATGGTTTGAGGTGTTTTATATACATACACAGGAATGCCAGCTTCCCGTAGGATTTGAATTAATTCTACTGGCTGCCAATCCGCAATAAAAAGCAAATCAGGCTGTAGGGCGATTATGCTTTCTGCATTGCCCTTCACCTTCTTGGGTATTAATTTTGCTTGTTCCGCCACGTTAGATATACTTGGGTCATCTGCCAAATAGGTCAAGGCCAGAATGCGCTCCTTAGATACTAATCCTAATAATATTTCGTCGGCTCCTAAAGATAGGGATACAATACGGCTGGGTTTCTTGGGAAGCTTCAAAACATAGCCTTGTGAGTCTTTTACCTCATAACCTACTGTGGATGTATTTAATTGCGGCTTAGAAGTGCAACCATTTACCAATAAAAGGATGCCACCTAAGAGTATACCAATAATGAACAATTTTTTCATTTACTACCTCTCCTGACATTGCAAAGACTGCTGCTGTGTGCTAACTTTTCTTGACCAATCATCAATGGATGCAAACATGAATTCATGCACTACATATTGGGGCTGTATCAAATTAAGAATCCGTTTAACTGCTGGCGAAGTAAAAGGTAGATGTTCGTCAATCTTGAGTACATGACTCATAGTTTCTACCATAATATTATCTTGAGGCATAGGTATACCCCTACTCTGTTTTATATATTTACCTGACAAAGAATGATGTAGATGCATACCGTGAATATAGCTTTTGTATTCCCCTAAATTCTCAATAACTTCCAGTATATACTCAATGCCATCCTCCTGAGTCTCTAATTCTGGATTGGTATTCATCAAGTGACCAATATCGAGCATAATTCCAACCTTAGGATGCTTCACATGATCCAGCAACAAAGCGGTAAGCTCTTTACTTTGTAAGGTTAAGCCTGGCCACCATAAATTTTCAAATAACAATTCCATATTGTGGGGAATATCTCTAACTAGTTCATTAACTACTTCAATAGTAGCCTCAATTATTTCTCGATCAGAGTAGCAAAACTGCCAGTTAAACAATTCTGAAATCCTCGCTTGACTCACATGAAACACAACATAATTAGCGCCTGCCAATTGTGCATCTCGAATATTCTTTCGATATACGTCTAACCATCCTTCAGGAGTCAAAGCCCCATAACAAGCTACAATTTGTTCATCACTTCCAAATTGCCTAAGTAGTTCTTCTCTATTGCCCCGCCAAAAATCCATCCAACTTGGCCAAAAACGCAAATGTACTCCCTGCACCCATTGCTTTTTATGGACATACGGGTCCCAAGAATTGCAAAACATCATTTCTATACCATCTAAATGATGGTGATTCAAAAATGCTTGTAAGCACTCTGGACTGTGATGAATGAGCTCTAGATCAGATATATCGTTAGATAAGTTCACAAGTTGCAACATAGTACAAATCCTTTATTGTTAATTTATTAAAGAAGATGCCAAATTTAGCATCTTCTTATCGAATCTAGAATTGATATTGGATACCAATTTGATAATTTCGACCAGGGCTTGACCACCAATCTCCTGCAGTCTGTGGAAATCCATAAGCAACATTAGAAAGCTCAGCATAATACTTATCAAATATATTATTGACCTTTAAAAATGCTTTCGTATCTTTAGTGACTTTGTAATTAATTGATGCATCCCACACCCAATATGTATTGGTCGGTAAAGCAGGTAATCCACTACTTGCCGTAGGACCTACTCTATCAATAATGCCACGCCCTAATAAGCCAATATCATATTTTTCCTGACGATAATTAACTCCCACATTCCAAGCGCCTTTTGGTATATATCCATATGCATTATTTTGCTTACCTGGTGACTTAACTGTGGTTTGAGTATAACCAACAAAACCACTAAAATCATTAGAGAATTTTTTATTCAGCTGTACATCCCAGCCATGAGCTTTTTCCTTATCAATATTCTGATTGATTCCATCATACATCCCAGGACCAGTATGTTTCCAGGCGACTACGTTATTAGAATTTCTCTGAAATACATGAAAAGTTCCTGTCAAAGAATTATCAAACCTGTGGCTAATACCCGCTTCAACAGTACGCCCATCTTCTGGCTTTAAGTTCCTATTGCCGTAAGTGGTATTGTACAATTGATCAGGAGTAGGAGCAATAAAAAATTCACTGTACGAAACATAATAATTCGTATTATCATTTTGTTTATATCCAAGATTAATACTGGGTGTTGTATGGCTGCCAAAATTAGAATGATTATCATACCGTACACCTGAGGTTAATTTCCACTGATTCGTCAGATTCCATTCATCTTGTACATATAAAGCCCGGTTCGTCAATTTAACATTATTCATAGTTGCTATTTTATCTTGGTTAAAATCAAAACCAGTGCTAACAACATGCATATCACCTATATTTTGTGTAAATTGTTCTTGAATTCCTATAGTTTTAACTCTCGTTGCATTCGTTCCCCACATTGACCCTATACCATAAGTTGTATCGTAATCACTATTGAAGAAAGACAATTGATTGTGGCTTTTTTCAGAAAGCTTACTCTTATATATCATCTTCCAAGAAGAATTATCTGCAGTCCCAGCTTTATTATGATCGGTTCCATAGTGACTATCTTCATATCGATAATTCGCTTTATAATTATTATACATCAAGGTTATGTCTGAAGCTTCATTAATTACTTTTGTTAATTTCAGCGAATTTGTTTCCGAATTCAAATGTTGCGGTATCGTTAAGTCATTACCATCTTTAAAATCTCCCAGAAGATCTTTCTGGCTCACAATTACCCAACTAAAATCATCGGATTTTCCTTGATTCATCAAAGAATAATTTTCTTTATCATAGCTGCCACCAGATAAGGTTAATGATGTCTTATTATGATCTGCTTTACGGGTAATAATATTAATAACGCCACCTTTGGCATCTGAACCATACAATGCAGATGCTGATCCTTTTAATACTTCAATTCTCTCAATATTTTCTAAAGAACTATATGTATTAAATGGAAAAGCTGTACTGGTAGCAGCATTAACTTTTATACCATCTACTAATACAACAACCTCTTTTGCTCCATTTATTCTCAAACTATTCAGTTGCTCATATCCGACACCACCGCCATAATTATACACAGCAATACCCGGTACGTCTTGCAACACTTCTACCAAATTACGATAATGATTCTTTTCTATTTGCCCTCGCGTAACAACCGTCATATTTGCATTTACTTCAAATGATTTTACGGGTGTTTTTGTTGCCGTTACTACTACTTCATCAAAGGAAAATGTATCTTGCTCTTCATTTTCTGCAGCGTGAGCTCCTGTTATTGGCAGCAACATAGCACCGCTTAGTATACAGCCACATAGCATGGCTCTCTTCAACTTTGCCCTCTTATCCACTCTTCATCTCCCTACTTATCGTTTTGATATTCTCAAAAAATAACCACAAAAAATCTCCTAACCGAATACGGTCAGGAGATTTATCAATAGTATAAAGCAAATAGTATTCCCGACGTACATATACGCCGAGAAAAAAAGCACAATAAAGAAACTATCGCACAAATCCCCTCCCCATCTCTCGCAGGTTCTAGCGGTGATTGCTATATAGGCAGTTCTCCTGACTCTGAATCATTGTTAGCCCACACCTTCCCAAGACTATCGCGTCTCAGTGGCATATACATGGGTTCACTCCTCATTACAGTGGCGGGACCGCGTCGGCTTTGAACCGAACTTCCCTATTAAGCCCAAAAGGCACCTATACCATCCATATTAAATTCTTTCATATGTTACAACATTCACTTTATTATAGATTTTTAAAATTGTCAAGCCACTCATTGCTAGCTATTTCCTTTAAAATTCTATACCTTTTTGGGCCTTTATTCCTTTTTTATAAGGATGTTTTATCTCTTTCATCTCTGTAACTAAATCCGCTTTATCAATAATCTCTGGACGAGCATCCCGACCTGTCAGCACAAGATGCACGGCATCAGGTTTTGCTTCTAACAACTCTAAGACTGCCTCTAAAGATAGAATGCCGAACTTAATAGCATAGTTAATTTCATCTAAAATAATCATGTCCCACTTCTCAGATAAGAGCTCTTGCCGGGCTTCCTGCAAGGCTTCTTTTGCCACTAGACGATGTGCCTCTTTGTCATCATCCTTAGCATTTCTTACGAAACCTTCACCCATTTGGCGTATTACAAAGTTTGGGCCCAAGGATTCCGCAGTTTTCAATTCTCCATATTTCCAATTGCCTTTTATAAATTGCACAACTAATACCTTGAAGCCCTGTCCCCAAGCTCTTACTCCAAGACCTAAAGCTGCTGTGGTTTTGCCTTTACCATTTCCTGTATTCACAAGAATTAAACCTTGTCTATTTTCCATATGCTTCTCCCACCTTTATGATATTTAATAATAGGGTCTGCCAAGCCCTAAGGCAACTTGCTAAATCTGGTTTATCAATTATAGGACATAGGGACCCAAACTTACTAGCAGCTAAGGATAAAATTTCATTTCCCCCATCCATAACTTCCTCACCAGACAACAACTCCCACAATAATTGATCCAGTAAATGAACATACAAAGATGTATAGGTTACCAATTGATCATTCTGTTCAATTACATGTAAACGCTCTAAAAATTTTGCTTTTATCATAGCGTCAGTATGATCCGTCTTATAGTCCTGCCATAAAGTCTCTTCTTTTATCCCAAAACGTTTTATCCGTTGTAGTACGCTATGTTGTTTTTCCGTTGACAAATCAGCCTGCCGCCTTAAAGCTTCTTTAACAGCATCCTTTACCACACAACCAATTAACTCTCCTAACTTATCATGCTTACCTGCATCCTCTACATATAGGGAAGAATTCGGATTGGCAATTATCATTGTTTGGTCCGTACCTGATCCTGTTGCCAAACCATTCGAGTAATTACTACCAGCCATAAGTTCCTGCAAGGCTGCTGTTTTAGCTTCTGTACAAGTAACTAAGGCCCTAGCTAGGGTTCCAGGCGGCATGTCAGCGTCAATTATTAACATAATATTAATTGTGCCTGGTTTCTGATAGGAAGATTTTGTATTAGGCTGAAAGTAAGTAGCTGGATCTCCTGCCCGCCCACCATTAACTTCTACCCCACCCGTTACTAAAGCTGTCACTATTAGACTTTCATAACTCTTCGATTGAATGGAAACGTTCTCCATAGAAGCAGCCGTCCCCATACCGGATACAGTCTCAGGATCAAGCCCTATCTCTTGTGCCACCAACCGCATATGTTCTTCATAGGTAGGAGCCCGCATTTCAAAAGACATTCCCGCACCAGGATTACAATCATGATTAAATACCCCTGTCAAATTTTCATGATACCCGCCATTATACACAGAGGTACCAAGAACCTTACGAGGCTGATCAAATACTATTACAATACTTTTATAATATTTATAAGCAACATCACCTGTTGATAAGGTGCACAACTTCATAATTATCCCCTTCTTCGACAGCCTGTAGCCAAATAAAATCCTTTAATGTTTACTCATACCATGTCCAGTTTCTTTGGTTATGGCATCTTTAAGGTGCTGCACGTAAAGTTCCTGTACCCTAGTATTTTCCCCTAAACCATGCAGATAAATATTCACTGCAAATCCTGCTGCCAACAGCTGTGATTTAGCAGATTCTTCATCATCACCAGCCATATCATGCTTCACATGATCACCAGCTACTAGCATAAAAGGCATTAATGTTACTTTCTTGATACCCCGTTTTGTTAACTTCCTAATAACACTCTCGATACCTGGGAAACCTTCCACAGTATAAACAAACACATTTTCCAGTCCGGCTTCCTCCATTTTCATTTGCAAGGCAGCATAGGCAGTATTGGCAGGATGTACTCCCCCATGCCCCATAAATACAACGGCTTCTTGGCTTCCTGCTTTCGGCAGTTGCTCTTTTAATGCCTTAATTGCCGCTAGATAATCATCTGGTCTTTCTTCTTGCCCTATATAATAAAGCAACGGACGACCTAGCACGATTTTTTCAAACGCTTTTTCTTTCCCATGAGCATACTGTACAACGATTCTTTTTATCTTGTCATATTCCTCGCCGCTAACTACATGTAATGGTTGAATGTATATTTCCTTATAACCCTCATCCGCCAACTTTTGCAGTGCTTCTATCTCTGTATCGATTTGAATACCGTCTCTTGCAGCTAGTCTTTTGATAACAATACGAGATGTAAAGGCCCTACGTACCTCATAATCAGGAAACGTATTGCTAATTTTTTTTTCTATACTTTCAATGTTCGATTTTAATCCATCTTGATAGGTGGTACCAAAACTAACAACTAAAATTGCTTTTTTCATAACAAACCACTCCTTACCCATTTTTCTTAACACCATTGTTATCAAAAAAATCTCCCAACCATCCGGCAGGAGATTTGACTCAATTCTTACGCAATATAGTCATATCTATACATCCTAGCTCAAACGTGCCAGAGAAAATGCAACATACTATCTATACTATATGTACTTTTAATCATATCGCTTGTTATCGTATAACAAGCGATATGATTTGTCAATGCAGGTAGTGAACTCCTTAAGCTAAAGCTGAACATCGCTGCTTCGGAGGGGACTCGTAGTTATCTTCTAGAATGAATGTTTTACACCAAATTCGACAGTTCGTGGTGCTCCATAATAATTATTGCTACTGTTAGTGGTTATATCATTTCTATTTAGTACATTCCTAACTGTCGCAAATATGGCAGTTTCCGGCTTCAGCTGATAATTAACCATAAGGCTGACTGGCAATGCATTGTGTGCCTTATTGGATCGATCAGCCGTATAATTAGCTGATAAATTAGCTGTTAGCTTATCTAACGTATAGCCAATTGTCATATTTGCCTGTATACGGCTGTATGCCCGAACCCACTGCCCTTGGGCATCCATTTCCCGAGGATTACCATAAGAACTGCCAACCGTATATCTATATTTATCCGACAACTTCTGTTGCCAGCTGACTTCTATCCCTTCATTTTTAAATTTGCTAAAATTTTGATACATATCTGTGGAATCGGTATCAATATGATTGTCAATATTCATCATAAAGAGCGTTGTTTTTAGAATACCAGATTGACTTTCTTTCTTCCAACCAGTCTCATAAGTCCATCCGCTTTCTGGTTTCAAATTAGGGTTAGATGTAAAATTGCTGGTTGTACCAGTATGTAACTCTGTAAGAGTCGGTAGACGAAATGCTTTTCCCACATTTACAAACCAGGAACTCTCTTGCCCCAATTTCTGATTATATTGTATTTGTGGTAAAAATTGATTATACTCGTCACCACTCTCCGTTTCAGCATTTTGCCCTCTAAGACCCAAAATCAGCTTTTGCTTCTCATTAAACTCCTTCGTGCCTTGGGCATAAGCAGACATAACAGTACGATCATAAGGTCCTTTTGTCTTTGCTGAATCTAAAATATTTATATTTTTATATTTTTCCTGCTCTAATGTAATACCTGCTAAGTAATGTATTTGCTGATCATCCCATGATTTATTGGCATCCAGTCCATATTTTGATGTTTTTAAATTGACCTGGGAAGAATATTTTCCTGTGCTGACCTTCGTAGTAGTGTAATCAAGATCGCGGAATGTACCATAAAGCATGGCCTTCCAATCTTTATTCTTATATTGAAAATTAAATCGGTCTAAATTTTCCTTGTCATTGTATAATTCAGTCAAGTTATTCGTTGCTAGGTTTCTTCTTTCTTTGTTCAAATCATCTTCCGTATGGGTATAATACAGTGTCATTTTATCATCAAATTGATAGGTAGCATTAAAACTCTGCTTTTCGCCTCCAAGAAAATTATCATATGTAGTCGCAGTTTTTGTAAGGTTATTCACTTCCCCTGTATCAACAAAAGAACTAGTAAATGCTAATTTTCCTGTTTGAAGATTAAGATTATAATTTTGCTGCCCTTTATTGCCTGAGGAAACTGTAATCGAATTCTTCACTTGGTTCTTAGTAATGATATTAATAACACCGCCGAAAGCATCACTGCCGTACATAACAGATCCTGGTCCTCTGACAGCTTCTATTTTTTCTACATTTTCAAGTAAGATATTATCCAGCTGAAACATGCCATTCATATTGATTGGGGCACCATTGACCATGATCAGTGTCCCTTTTTTTATGCCTCTCATAACAAGCTCGCTGCTCATTCTGCCAGCGGATTGTCCATATGGATTCTGGGAGTAAATAGTTATACCTTCTACAAATTGTAATGCATCAATTACGGTTTTTGCTCCTGTAGCTTTCAATTCTTCTCCAGTTCTCACCGTTACATTAGCAGGTGTATCCAGCTCTTTACTTTCCCCTCTCAATGCCGTTACAATCACTGGATCAAGACTAAAATCCTTATTTTCCTCAGCTTGTACACTAGGCATGACCATGAACCCTAAGGCTAAGGTTGCAATAATCTTTTTGGTTACATTTCTCTTCAAAATACTGTCTCCCCTTATGCTCTATTTATGATGTATGTATTGGTTGGGTTACAGAGGGAGGGTATAAGCAAAAAGAGCAATCTAAACAAAAAGATGCTTGCTAATCCCCTCCCCATCGCTCGTGGGTAAAACGGTGACTGTTAGATAGGCAGTTCTCCTGGCTTTGGGTCATTGCTTGCCAAACCTTCCCAAGAAGATATTCTCAGTGGTATAACTCGGCTCACTCTCCATTACAGTGGCGGGACCGCGCCGGCATGATACCGGACTTCCCTATTAAGCCCCGTAGGGCACCTATCTCAATGTATGTATTTGTTAGTTCTTAAAACGCCTCCTCTACCTATGCTTTGCTAAACAAAAAATATGCCTCCCACATAAGCAGGAGACATATATAAGTACTCTCTTTTATATTCATAAAAATCCCAGTATTAATACACCGAGAAGAAATACACTATAACTCAGATACTTAATCGCCTCCCCATCGCTCGTGGGTCAAATGGTGACTGTCAGATAGGCAGTTCTCCTGGCTCTAGTTCATCACTTACCCAAACCTTCCCAAGATGTTCATCTCAGTGGTATTTTTTGGGGTTGCTCCCTATTACAGTGGCGGGACCGCGTCGGCATTACACCGAACTTCCCTATTAAGCCCCGAAGGGCACCTATCTCATCATTATTTAATTGTTTGTAAAAGCATAATATTCTGTAATTCTTGACTATGATATCATTTTTTCCGATAAGATGTCAAACTATCTCAAAATCTAATGGTGTTATTACCTTATTTATGGATTTGTATTATATATATTTAGGCAGATATACACTCTTAAATTTCTATTTAATTAAATTGCTAATCTTCCTTTTTCATCTTCAATAATCAATTCTCCACCATGTTGTAACATTCTCTTACGCACATATTGAAAAACATGGATACTTTCATTATCAAGATGTCCTATATCATTAATATTGACCACAATACGCCGATACCCATACTGCAAACGCTCCAGCAACTTTAATTCCAGAAAACTAAGATGTTCTACAAAAACATCACCACTTACATTCATATATACTTGCCGATTATCAGCTGTCATCCATACAGACATCTATTTTTCCTCCCTTAAAATCCCAATCATTTTTATGATAATGATAATTATTATCATTATATCGATATTGGGAACACCTGTCAAATATTTTGCTTTGTAGATAGCTTACCTAAACAAGTCTTCTTCACATCTGAGTAACAAAATCTTTTGCCATTCATATAATAAATTAAATTCCCTTACTTACATGTTAGCCACGGCTAACCATCTTTTTTCTTACAAATGTTAGCCGTGGCTAATAATAATCCCTTACTCAAAGGAGGATTTAAATATGAATAACGTATTAACCAATATCCCATTATCAACGATAGGTATAGGATCTATGTGTCAGATCGTATCCCTTAATTTACAAGGTTTACTACGCCGTCGCATTCTCGATTTAGGTATGGTGCCAGGAACACCTGTCCAATGTATTAGGAAGAGCCCAGCGGGCGACCCTGTAGCCTATATGGTACGAGACACCCTTATTGCTCTACGCAGGGAGGATGCTAGTCAAATTAATGTTAATCTGATGTAAATTAACTTACACATATATGATGTACTGAACCAACGCTATCTAGGAGGAGAATGAGAATGACCAACGCTAATACTGAGGAACATCATAAACTTCTACGCGAGCATTTTGGCATTACAACCACCCCTGGGCAATTCACAGTAGCCTTAGCGGGCAATCCTAATGTAGGCAAAAGTACCGTATTTAATGCACTAACCGGCTTACACCAACACACAGGAAATTGGCCTGGAAAAACAGTTGATAATGCCCAAGGAAATTTTACTTATCTTGACCGCTCTTTTCTTATGGTAGATTTGCCTGGGACGTATTCCATCCTGGCTCATACAGTAGAAGAGCAAGTTGCCCGAGACTTTATTTGTTTTGGAAAACCAGATGCAACACTAGTTGTACTTGATGCCACATGCCTTGAACGTAATCTCAATTTGGCACTGCAAGTCATGGAAATAACACCCCGAGTCATTGTTTGTGTCAATCTGATGGATGAAGCGGAAAAGAAAGATATTAACATAAATATATCTTTCTTACAAAAAGAATTGGGCGTACCAGTTGTCCCTACTGCCGCCCGTAATGGAAAAGGTCTTGATGACCTGCGCCAAAAATTATATGAAATGTCTACAGGTCTTTGCATAGCAGCCCCTAGACAAATTAACTATTCTCTTGAGGTAGAAAATGCGATTCAGCAACTATTACCAAAGGTATCCAGATTAATAGGCCCAAATCTAAACCCTCGATGGGTAGCACTGCGCTTATTGGACGGTGATCAGGCTTTTATCAGAAGTATCACTCATTTCCTCGACTTCGACCTCAATTTGACAAGTCTGCAGGAGGTTGCTGTATGAGTACTACTATAAAGCCTATGATCACTTTGGAAGAAATATGCATTGAGGCGGAAAAAATCCGCCTCAGTAACCCAAATGTAGGCGACAAGATTGTATCTGATATTTATGCTAATGCTGAAACAATAGCGAGGCCCGCAGTCACTAAAAAAGCAACTGAAGCTCGCCCTTGGGATCATAAATTAGACGACATATTAACCTCTCGATTATTTGGTTATCCAATCATGCTTACTTTGCTCAGTCTAATTTTCTGGATTACCATAACGGGAGCAAATATCCCTTCACAAATGATTGCCGATATTCTATTCGCTTTTCAGGATCAGCTTTTAGTATGGTTTGAATTAGCTGGAGCACCCTCATGGCTGACCGGCGTACTCGTGTTAGGTATGTATCGGGGATTGGCCTGGGTTGTGGCTGTTATGTTGCCACCCATGGCCATATTCTTTCCCTTGTTTACACTGTTAGAGGATCTTGGGTATTTGCCAAGAGTAGCCTTTAACTTAGACAATATGTTTAAAAAATGCCATGCTTGCGGCAAACAAATTCTTACCATGTGCATGGGTTTTGGCTGTAATGCTGCTGGGATCATTGCCTGCCGTATTATTGATTCTCCTCGAGAACGATTAATTGCAGTCTTAACTAACAACTTTGTACCGTGCAATGGACGCTTCCCTACCCTAATAGCTATAGCTACCATCTTCATGGGAGGCATGGTAATATCCGAACTCCAGATTGCAGTCGCCTCTCTCGTTGTTACTTGTTTAGTCATGTTAGGTATCCTTATAACCTTTGCTGTATCCTGGGCCTTATCTCACACCATATTAAAGGGGGAAGCCTCTTCTTTAGTGCTAGAGCTACCACCCTATCGCAAACCCCAATTCGGCGCTATTTTTTATCGTTCTCTCATTGACCGCACCACCTTTGTCCTAAAACGAGCAATCATAATGGCAGCTCCTGCGGGTGCTATCACCTGGATACTTGCGAATATCTACATAGGAGAGCTTAGCATTGTTGGCCATCTCGCAGCCTGGCTACAGCCTCTAGGTTATGCTATTGGCCTAGATGGTTTCATTCTCTTGGCTTTTATCCTGGGTCTGCCTGCAAATGAAATCGTTATGCCAATCCTTCTTATGTGCTATTTATCCTCTGGTCAAATGTTAGAGTTTGAAAGCCTTGAAGAATTGCAACGGATACTGATCCGTAATAACTGGACTTGGCTAACAGCCCTTTGCACTATGTTATTTTGCCTACTCCATTGGCCTTGTACAACTACTCTTTTGTCTGCTTATAAAGAAACCGGAAGTAAAAAATGGACATTTTTGACCTTTATCATTCCAACTACCATTGCCTTTACTGTATGCTTTTTAGTAGCACAGACAGCACGACTGCTCCATCTAGTCTAAAGAGAAAATCGGCCAAAAACGTAGCTGCTCTTAACTCTGGAGTTGTAAAACCTCAGAATTAAGAGCAGCCTTTTATCGAATAAATTAAATATATTATTTACATAAAAACTACGTTATAATAAGAATATAGAGTTAAAATTATTTTATTCATCCCACTGCTCTCCCTCGCTGTTGTTTACATATTCTAAAAAAAGTTGGTAACATTCTTGGTGATCCTGCATAAACTTTACAAGCAATTGAATCGATCTAATCGTATCTTTTGAAAGATAATGTTCCATAGCTTCAGCCTCTGCAGCAATATCACAATTTGCACAAATTAAAGTGAGAAATTCTTGCAGCAACTTATTTCTCTCTACCAGAAAGTTCCCCATTTTTCTTCCTTTGTCAGTCAAATTGATAATACCATATCGTTGATAATTAATATATTGCTCAGCCTTCAATTTACGTAGCGCTCTACTCACAGAGGGTAAAGACACACTCAGCTTTCGGCTTATATCTGTAACACGCACAATATCGTTATATAAAGAAAATCGATACAACTCTTCTAAATAATCTTCCAAACTGGGTGATAGCATTCTCGACGCCTCCCACACTCTTGGAGCCCATTATTACTACTAATATGATCTTGCAGGAATAAAAATACCTATCTAGAATAATAGTAAATTACAAATTATACTGAAAATGTAAAATATTTTATTTTCCTCTCCAATTTACGACATAATTTGCTCTTTACATGTGTTATCATTTCATTTTGATAAACCCTGCAAAAAAATAATTTTATATTGGCAAACTTACTGAAAGGTAAGGACGCAAAGCTATAGGGTCTAAGGATTTAAGAATCTAAGATCGCCACGCTGCATTATGATGTAAAGCTTAACTGTCATATTTGCAGTTAAGCTTTTTTAGTGAGAATACTTCTTGATTATCTTTTATTATTATGTAAAATAGGCATACATTGCTAATTTATAGAGATAAGGAGCTTTCATTTTGCGACAAATTAAGTTAACGGAAGTACACCCAGGTATGGTATTGGCACGAAACCTTTTTAATCGAAAGGGACATATATTATTAGCCACAGGAGCTATGCTAACAGAAAATTATCTACACAAATTACGACGATTGAAAGTAAAAACCCTATTCATTCAAGACCCAAGATATGATGATATAAACATTCCAGAATATTTGTCGTTAGAAACCCAGCAACGTGCTTTATCGATATTAAATACTACTATGGAAAAAATTCACAATCGAGAAACCTTTGCCATAAATGCCATAAGTAATGTTGCATCTGATATTGTTGAAGAATTAATTCTCCAGCCATCTGTAAGCATCCAATTAACCGGAATAGCAACCCATGATGATTACACCTTAGACCACTCCTTAAATTGTGCTATTTACACAGCTTTGTTGGCTCGTTCTTGTGATTTTACCATTCCACAAATTAAAGAAATTGCCTGTGGTGCATTGCTTCATGATGTGGGTAAAATGAAAGTGGATAAAGGGATCATTAATAAGCCTGGCCGCTTGACAGAAAAAGAGTTTGGTATCATTAAGCAACATCCACAGTCTGGATTTAATCTATTAGTAAAAAAACGTTGGGAGCTTTCCAGTCTTGTTGCTCATATGGCTTGGCAGCATCATGAGAAAATTGACGGTACGGGATATCCAAGAGGGCTGCAAGGGGAAGAAATACTGAATTATTCCCGCTTATTAACCATCACAGATGTATATGAAGCAATTACAGGATGCCGCCCTTACCGAAAATCCATGAAACTGCAAGAGGCATATCACATTATCCATTCTGGCTTAGGAACTACTTTCGACAAGAACTATGGAGAAATCTTCTTATCTAAGATGGCACTTTACTCTCCAGGAATGGAGGTCACGTTAAATACAGGCGAAAAGGCTATTGTCATCTCCCTTCTCGAATCTGCCCCGCAGAAACCGATTATCCGCCTTATTTCTTATCCTGATGGAACCCCCTATATGCCACCCACAGATATTAATTTAGCAAAGAACCCTCAACTTTCTATCGTAAGCACATCCCCTATTTGAAACTTAACCTATCCTTGTTTTACCGTAGAAACGCTAAGGGCATAGTATAATACGAAAAGAGCTAATTCTTGCATGAAGCAATAATTAGCTCTTTTCGTATTATACTTTTAAATAGCTCTATAATAGTCTATTGACTATTTACTAAACAAGCCAAGGCAATGGAGTTCAGCTTTCCTTCTGGGGCTTCAGCGCGTGAGGTCATTACAATCGGATGAGTTGCTCCTAAAATAATACCTGCCATTTTACTTTTAGCAAAATATAATAAAGATTTTGCTAAAGCATTGCCTGTTTCAATATTAGGTACTACTATTAGATCAACATTACCTGCTATCTTACTATCAAGCCCTTTATGTTTAGCTGCTGCTAGACTTACCGCCACATCCAAAGCAATAGGACCTTCCACAAGACCTTTAGGTAAATCACCATGGTTACTCATCTCTACTAAGCTTTTGGCATCTAAAGTTGCAGGCATTTTTTCATTCACGACTTCATTGGCTGTCAATAACGCTACTTTCGGATCAGGTATCCCCATAGCGTGTAGTGCCAGCATAGCATTTATCAGTATCTGCTTCTTTTCTAACAAAGTAGGTGCGATATTCATGCCACCATCAGTAATAAATAAAAGTTTTTTCTCTCCAGGAACTTCAAATGCTCCTAGATGGCTTAATAATCTTCCTGTCCTTAACCCTTTTTCTTTATGTAGTACTGCACGTAAAAACTCACTACTATTAATCAGACCTTTCATAAGCACATGAGCCTGACCCTTCTTCACCAAGGAAACAGCTTTTAATGCAGCCTTACTATCCTCTACCTCATGTATAATTCGGGTATTGGCAGACAAGCCAACCTCTTCCATTAAAGGACGAATGAGAGAAGCATCTCCTACTAGAACAGCCTCCCCAATACCAGCATCTTGCACTAGCTTAATAGCAGCCAATACTCCTTTATCCTGGGCCACAGCCACACTAATCCTTACTAGAGAACGACTTCTAATCTCTGCTATTATCTCTTGATAATTACAATACAAAGAAATTACCTCCTACTGCGAGCCTTTTCTTTTTGTAAGAATTCTAATAGAGCAGTGCCTCTTCTTGACCTTTAAGTACTCTAATAACCCCAAGTGCCAATGCCTCCAGTTCTTCTTCCCCTGGAACTACAATTATAGGAGCAATAAATTGTACTCGTTTTTTTATTTCATTGACAATACGTTCTGAATAAGCAACGCCTCCTGTTAAAATAATACATTCTACATTACCTGATAACACAGTTGCCATACCTCCAATTTCCTTTGCCACTTGATAGGAAAATGCCTCTAATACGATGCGGGCTTGTACATTGCCACTGTCTGCCATGGCATAAGCTTCTCGAATATCCGTTGTACCAAGATAGGCATATATCCCACCTTTATGATTGAGTATTTCTTTTAATTCATCAAAGGTATATTTATCTGAAAAAGCGAGTCTTAAAAACTGCCCGATTGGCAGTCCGCCACATCGATCAGGAGAAAGAGGCCCTTCCTCTTTCGCATTATTTACATCAATCATTTTACCCTTTTTATGAGGTGTTATAGAAACTCCAGTCCCCAAATGAGCTACAATTAGATTCATTTCATCATAAGATTTCCCCAATTGGTTTGCAACTTTACGAGCTACAGCTTTGCTGTTTAAGGCATGGGACACGCTGTTTCTTGGTAAATCAGGTAAACCGGATATTCTGGCTACAGGTTCCATCTCATCTACGGAAACAGGATCTACAATATAAGAGGGAATCTTTAGTATTTCACCTAGACCATAAGCCATTACAGCTCCTAAATTAGAAGCATGTTCACCTCTCCTGGCTTCTCTTAAGTCATCAACCATCTCTTGGGTAATACCATAGGTTCCACTTTTAAGGGGCTTCAGTATTCCCCCGCGGGCTACAATCGCTTTGAATGTTAAAAGGTCAATATTTTCTAACGACAATTGCTGTAAAATGAGTCGCAAGCGGTATTCATACTGATCTATCACTTTTACAAACATACTGGTATCCTCTACAGAATGTTCTATTGTCCTTTTCAAGACTAGGATCTCTCCGTCATATACAGCAAATTTTGTAGAAGTCCCTCCTGGATTTATCACCAAGATTCTGTTCAATAAAGAGTAATTTGTAGCCATTATGCCCCAATCTCCTTCTCAATTTAAAATATATTAATTTTCAGAATATTTACATATTGCTTATTTACTTCTTCTTTTCGAAAATATCCTGCATAATAATATATTCTTATAGGAAATATCTTTATGTATTAATCTTTAAAAAAACAAAAAAGCAGACAGGTCTTCCCTGTCTGCTTAAAATATGATTTACGCTTATTTTTTAGTTGCTGCTGCTAACTTCACTTCACTTCTATCAAACTCCAACGTAGCAAAATAATCCGCAATTGTTTCTGCACGTCGAATCATTTGGACTGACCCCTCTGGTTTCAGTAGCAATTCGGCAGAACGCAATTTTCCGTTATAATTAAAACCCATTGCATGTCCATGGGCACCTGCGTCATGCAACACAACAATATCACCTATGTCAGTACGGGGTAAACTGCGATCAATGGCAAATTTATCATTATTTTCGCACAAAGAGCCTGTTACATCGTACACATGGTCAAGAGGCAAAGTTTCTTTTCCCACAACGGTAATGTGATGATAAGAACCATACAAGGCCGGACGCATTAAATTTGCCATACATGCATCAAGACCAACATAATTTTTATAAATTTCTTTCTTATGAAGTACGGTAGAAACTAAATAGCCGAAAGGCCCTGTAATCATTCTACCGCATTCCATAGTAATTTTTAGAGGATGCAGCCCATTTGCCACAATTTTTTCTTCATAGACTTTACGCACGCCTTGGCTGACAGCATCCAGATCCACTGCCTGTTGCTCTGGGCGATAAGGAATACCAATACCACCACCCAAATCAATCATCTCAATACGTATACCTAGTTTTTGATATACTTCCAAAACTAGGTCAAACATCATGGCAGCAGTAGCTACAAAACTATCAGGATTCAGTTCATTGGAAATTACCATCGTATGCAAAGCAAATCGTTTTACTCCCTTACTTTGGGTAATTCTATAAGCCTCAAGAATTTGTTCTCGTGTTAAGCCATATTTTGCTTCTTCAGGATAACCGATAATGTCGTTACCGCCTTCCAATAAAGGACCAGGATTATAGCGAAAAGAAATAATTTCAGGCAATCCTACATGTTTTTCCAGGTATTCGATATGACTAATATCATCTAGGTTAATGATAGCCCCCATGTCTTTGGCTGCTTGATATTCTTCTGCTGGAGTATCATTAGAAGAAAAAACAATTTCTTCTCCCACAATTCCGGCTTGCTTGGATAACATCAGTTCTGGCAAAGAGCTGCAGTCAGCGCCAATGCCTTCCTCCCGCAATATTTTTAAAATATGAGGATTAGGAGTAGCTTTTACAGCAAAATACTCTTTAAACCCTGGCGCCCAGGAAAAAGCTGCTAATAACTTACGAGCATTGTCCCGAATGGCCTGCTCATCATAGATATGAAAAGGAGTAGGATAATGCTCAATAATTCCCTCAAGCTCAACTTTAGTAAATGGTAATGTTTTCTCTGCCATAATAATGTGTACCTCCTGAATTGTTTATTATAGTATGTGAAACTAAAAGCGGTTTGCGGGAACTATCCCGCAAACCGCTATAAGAATTCAAATTATCTCACAATCAGTAATGCAGATAGCACTCCATCCAAATTTGGATGACAGTCTTGCACTTATTCAATACAAAACCAATAAACGGATTTTGCCAAACCCCTTTTACTTCGGCGGTTACTCCTTTTTGTATCTTTCATCGTTGGCCTCTCAAGATACATATTCCTAATATACCGCGCCTCTATCTTTCAATATTATCTTATCATTTTTATAAGTATAGACTAATCTAGTTTGTCATGTCAACTCTTATTCTATTCTTTTTCCTGCTTTGTTTCTATCTAGGTTTCACTAAGATGGCTGGATTCATATATAAATCATATTGTTCTGCAGTAACTTCTCCCGTTGCCAAAGCAGATTCTTTTAAAGTAATACCTTCCTTTGCCGCCCTTTTAGCAATCTGAGCTGCCTTATCATAGCCAATGAGGGGCACTAAACCAGTAATAAGGATCAACGATTGATGTAAATAAAAATCAATCACATCTGCATTAGGCTGTATACCAATAGCACAATTTTCATTAAAGGAGTTCATCCCATCGGCTAATAAATTAATGGATTGTATTAGATTATAAACGAGTACAGGCATGAATACATTTAATTGAAAATTCCCCTGACTAGCAGCAAAAGAAATAGTAGTATCATTACCAAAAACTTGGGCAACCACCATGGTTAAAGCTTCTGATTGAGTAGGATTGACTTTCGCTGGCATAATAGAGCTACCTGGTTCATTTTCAGGTATTTTTATTTCCCCAATACCGCATCTTGGGCCACTGGCGAGCCAACGAATATCATTGGCAATTTTCATCAAATCTGCGGCCAAGGCTTTTATGATTCCATGAACTGCAACTACCTCATCCTTACTCGTCAAAGCATGGAACTTGTTCGGTGCTGTATAAAACTGTTTCCCTGTTAACTTTGTAATCTCTGCAGCTATTAATTCACCAAACCCAACTGGAGAATTGATGCCTGTACCAACAGCGGTTCCTCCCATTGCCAAATCCCTCATAAAATGAATACCTGTATTTAGCATTTCTTCATTCCGCTCTAACATCCGTACCCAACCACTTATCTCTTGGCCTAAAGTAAGAGGAGTGGCATCCATCAGATGAGTTCGACCAATTTTAATAATATCATTGTATTCTTTCGACTTCTTATTTAAAGTTTGTTTCAAAGAGGAAATCGCAGGCAACAATTTATCCATCACTAAACTTACGCCAGCAACATGTATGGCTGTTGGAAATATATCATTAGAACTTTGGGATTTATTTACATGATCATTTGGATGAACGACTAAAGGCTCTGTACCTTCTGCTAATAACTGTGTCGCTCTATGTGCCAAGACTTCATTTACATTCATATTAAATTGAGTGCCACTACCAGTCTGCCATACAGACAAAGGGAAGTTGCCATCTAATTTGCCTGCTAATACTTCATCACAAGCTTGGGCAATTGCATGGGCTCGCCTTGTATCCAATCCGCCTAATCTTTCATTTACCAAGGCAGCTGCTTTTTTCAAAATCGCAAATACACCAACCAATTCATGAGGGATCTTCTCAATACCAATACGAAAATTCTCATAACTACGTTGTGTCTGAGCTCCCCATAACTTATCTGCTGGTACTCTTATTTCTCCCATTGAATCTTTTTCAATACGATATTCCATCTAAAGCACTCCCCTTTATTCAATTCTATCAACGATTAGACCAAATTAGCAATGAAGGATGATGATTAGCATCTTTCATATTTATTTTCTTCTCCATAGCTAGAAACAATCCTGCAGATACTTTACATTTTCCTTACTATATCTTTAGAAATTACATTCATAATAATAGTCCAAAAGGACGTTTACAATCCTCATGATTGTAAACGTCCTTTTTCCTCTAGTCTTCTTTATCACTTAGGCACAGTGCCTCACCCAAACCGCCTAAATGATCAAATATATAATCTGGTTTAAACTCAGACTGCCCAACATCCGACATTTTAGATTCCCCGCTAAGCACTAAAACAGAGGCCATCCCTGCATTACGCCCTGTAGCTACATCAGTATATAATCGATCACCGACCATTGCCATTTGTTCAAGAGGATAACTTTTTTTATTTAACAAGGCTTCAACAATTTCTTTATTGGGTTTGCCTACAACCTGAGGCGAACAACCTGTTGATGCTTTTATCAATGCAGCCATGGCACCACAATCGGGTATATAGCCTGTTTCCGTAGGACAATTAAAGTCCGGATGCGTTGCAATATAAGGAGTATTATTTCGTATAAGATCACAAGCAATAACTAATTTTTCATATGTTAAGGTAGTATCAAATCCCAATACTACATATTCAGGATTATCTGCTGTTAATATAAAACCCTGTCGTTTAAAATCTTATTCCAAGGCCGGTGTAACGACTAAAAAAATTTTTTTTGAATTTTTATAATTTTTTAAATCTAAAAGTGCTAATTTCTTGGCATAGTAGGCTGCATCCCTTGATGAGTTATTTGTCAGAAATATGAAATCTCTACCCGTATTACGCAAGTAACTTAAAAAATCGAGTACACCTGGCAGAATTTTATCTCCCAAATATACAGTTCCATCCATGTCAAGTGCAAAACATTTTATATCCTTCAACGATTGCACCTTTTCTTGTTTTATTACCATTTTTCCTTCTTTGAACATAATACAAAGTCTCCTCTCTCTTCTCTCAACTTGTAATTTAGGTTCATTTTGAGAATAACACCAACCTTTCACATTCTTACGGAAACTTAAAAAGACATAATATACATATATGATATTCATTTCATATGTATATTATGTCTTTTTATTATTACATTGTTTCTATTTTCTGTCAATATGTTGCAAAAATGTTAACAATCATTGCTATTTTTTGCAAAAAAAGAGCCGCTGTTTACGGCTCTTCTAAGTTAAATAATTTCAATATTATTTAGTTCAGCAAATTCTTTATATACATCAGGAAACTTGTCATCAACAATAAAGCCATTGAATTCTTCCAATTCTGCCATACTAGCTAAGGAAACACAATCAAACTTAGAAGAGTCCGATACCATATATTTTTGTTCAGCAATATCTAACAAAACTCTGTTATTTGCTATCTCTTCTAAAACAGGATGCATGACACCTTTTTTGAGGTTTACAGCGGCAACCCCAAGAAAACATTTATCCACACTAAATTTTCTAAGAAAATTTTCGCTATCAGCACCACAGAAAGCACCTGAGGAATTTCTCAATTTTCCCCCTGGCATATATACAGAAACATATGGAATATTGGCAGCCTTAACAGCAACATGTACGCATAACGTAATAATATTTAAACGAGTGATATTCTCTAAATAATCCAGAATATATTCAACGGTGCTACCGGCATTTAAGGCAATTGTCTCACCATCTTTAATTAACTTAGCAGCCTTACGTGCAATCATTTGTTTTTCTTCGAAATGTTGCAATCTTTTATTGGCAAGATGTATTTCTGCGATTGAATAACAAGTTTTACCCTCATCAATATAAGCTCCACCATAGGCTAATTTTATATTATTATTTTCAGATAAATATTTTAAATCTCTACGAATTGTAACTTCATTTACTTCGTACTGTTCAGCTAACGCTGTCACTTTTACCGATCCTAGTTTTAATATAAGATTCAAAATATCCTTTCTTCTCTTTATATTTGTTAACATGCACACACTCCTCGTAAAAACGCTGTAGTTATCAACAACATTATATAACTACAGCGTTTTTTTTACCATGAAAAATCTAATACCATACAAAAGGAAGTTTACAATCTTAAAAATTGCAAACTTCCTTTTGCTATTTCGACTATAATCCTATCATGCACTTTCTACTGGCACAGTGTTAGCACCGTGGGCCATTATGGTAATAGTATACTCTTTTTTTCCTAGCTTTTCCTCAGCCATACGAACAGCCTCTTCCAGACTAGCTGCCGCCAGCATCCCTGCTTTTTCAATAAACTCTTTATTTTGTGGCAAGGAAACAACAATATGAGGAACTTCTTTAGCCATTGTTCCAAGCTTTAATGCAATGAATCCCGGGACAGTAAAACCTGCCCGTAAGGCCACTTCTCGGTCATATAGAGATTCATAATTAAACCAATCGCTAAAATCAGGAGGTTCCATAATATCACGACATTCTAATAATAAAATCACTACACCAGTAGACTTAACCGCCATAAAGGCATTACCAATCGTTTTAGAACCTTGATATAAATTGATGTCCTTTGGAAATCCACCAGCAGATGCAATGACTAAGTCCGCTTTGCCATTTACAGGAACACCAAATATTTCATTGGCAGTCTTGCAACCTCGAAGCCAAGCTTCATACCAATGGCCTGCAACAAAAGAAGCAAACTCTCCTTCTGGTGTAAAAACTGCATTGAGTAAAAATGCTGGTTTAAGCAATTCTGCCATTTCTAGCATATCTGCATGCATTGGATTATTTTCCAACTTTCCAGCAATACATTCTAAGCTTACTCCTTGCCCTACAACATCATGAAGACATAAGCTGTGATTTCCTTGAATCGTACTATAAGAGGAGACACCAGGCATAATGGCCTTACGTCCGCCACCAAAGCCAGCCATTAGATGATGAACAATGCCACCTGTCAAAATAACTTTATCAGCATTTACTACATGCTTATTAATACATACATCTTTTCCCCGGGAAGTTTGCCCAATACAAATAAATTCTTCTGTTTCTGGAGCATGACTTTGCAATATAGTAATACGCTCTACCACTTCTTGGCCAAAAGTAGCTATATTTTCCTCATTAGTGTGATGCCGATGAGCACCTAGTGCTACAATTAGGGAAATATCTTCATCTGGTACACCAGATTTATTTAATTCATTCAATAAGGTTGGTAAGAACAAGTCATGACGTACCCACTTACGAGTGATATCACTGGCAATAATCATCACCTTGTCACCTTGCTGTACCACGTTTTTAAGAGGTGGCGAACCAATTGGACTATTTAATGCGGCCGTGACAGCAGCTTCTACATCTACTATAGCCGTAGCTGCTTTACCTTCTACTACATTCAAGATACGTTCTTCAGGCAAATTTATGGCAACTTCCTCATCACCATAACCAAAGGAAAATTCTTTTAACACAAAGCATCTCTCCTATGCGATTTTTTCAAAGTTATTATTCTCTTTTATAACTAAAGGCACATCGGGTTTTACAGCTAACCATGCAATGATGCCAACTACAGCGGAAGCAGCAGTTGTTACAATGGCAGCCTGCCAACCATAATTCGTTGCAATCCAAGCAGTAACAACAGGAGCAGCGATCCCTCCTAGGTTGCCCCAGAAGTTCATCCATCCAGATACAGAACCAACAAATTTACCACCAATATCAAGACAAGCAGCCCAAGAAGCATTAAAGGTAAATCCAAGGGACCCAAGAGATATTGTTAACCATAATACATTCATCCATGGAGTAGTAGCTACTGCTCCCAGATACAAAGTTACACAACATAGAATCAACCCGACAATACCAAATAAAGTTCTCGATTTATGTCTAGATACACCAGCAGCTACCAATTTATCACTGATATAGCCACCTGTAGCCGTTATAATACAGAGTGCTGCCCAAGGAAAAGAAGCGGCGACCCCCATTTTCTGCAAAGAAAAATTTTGTGCCTCCATTAAGTATAAAGGCAACCACGCTAGAAATACAAACATAATATAATCCGTTATAAAATATTGAATGCCAATGGCCCAAAACTGAGAAGATCCTAAAAAGTTACGCCATGGCGCCAGTTCTTTTTTATCCACATTAGCAGTTAGACCTTCTTCTATATAATCGGCCTCTGCTGCATTTACATAAGAACTCGTCCGAGGTGAATCCTTTGCTAGCCAATACCAAAGGCCTGCTGCCACTAAACCTAACACACCAAAAATCACAAATACAGAACGCCAGCCAAAAGCCATCATTAAAGCTATAGTAAGAGTCGGGCCGACAACGGGCCCAAAGAATACGCCACTAAGCATGAAAGAAGAAGCACGTCCCTTTTCACTGGAGTTGAACCAGCGATAAATAAATCGTCCGAAAGCAGGTGCCATAGGACCCTCACCCATACCAAACATGCTCCTCGCCAGTATAAATGAAGTAAAGCTGCTACATGCTCCTGTCAGTGCTGTAAAAACAGACCACCAAGTAGCTGCTATTGCTAATACCTTACGATGTCCCCAGAATTCAGACATAATTCCACCAGGTATTTGCATAAAAGCATAACCAACAAAGAACGCTGTTTGTATCATACCCATATCCATTTTACTTAAACCCAGATCCTGCATAATGGTTGGAGTGGCTACTGATAAGTTCACTCTGTCCATGTAAGAAATAAAACTTATAAAAAACATAAGTCCTGCTAGCTTCCAACGAAACTTTGTTGTTACCTGTGTTGTTTGATTCATAATGTAACTCCCTTCAAAATGTATATAAGTCTTCCTTCAGTAGACTTATTGGTATAATATACATTATACTTTTGTTAAGTTTACATGTCAATTGACGAAAAAATCTGTTTTTTTAATCCCCCTTGACACAAGCTAGAATCTCATGCTAGTATTGTTTTCATCAACTACATAAATTCATCAAGAGTTAGCTGAGGGATTGGCCCTATGAAGCTACGGCAACCATCGCATATTGCGAACGGTGCCAATTCCAACAGGAGTTTCCTGGGAGATGAAGATCATTTTGAAATAAAATCTTCTTCATCTTAGTGAAGAAGATTTTTTTATTGTAAATGTAAAGGAGCCAATGATATGAATCAGAATTCAGAGCAAACCCAAATCCTGCGTAAATATGCCTCGGAAAAGGCCAGTCGTTTCACAGAATCAGTGATTCGCGAAATGTCCCGTATAGCAACCGCCCATAATGCCATAAATCTTGCACAAGGATTTCCTGATTTTCCTGCATCGGCTGAAATTAAAGATGCAGCTGTCAAGGCAATTCTAGAAGATCATAATCAATATGCGATTACCTGGGGTACTAAGTCACTTCGAGATGCCATTGCCCTAAAAAACAAAAGAGACTATAACATTGAGATTGACCCTGAACGCCAGATAACAGTATGCTGCGGTTCTACAGAGGGCATGGTAGCGACCCTCTTGGCTACGATTAACCCTGGAGATGAAGTCATTATCTTTCAGCCTTTTTACGAGAATTATGGTCCGGATGCCATACTATGCGGAGCAACTCCTAAATATGTACAACTGCACCCACCAGAATTCAACTTTAATAAGGAAGAATTAGCGGCTGCCTTTTCAGACCGCACCAGAGCAATTATCATTAATACTCCCAATAACCCTACAGGTAAGGTTTTTAATCGAGAAGAGCTAGACCTCATTGCCAAACTCTGCATTCAGTATGACGTCTTGGCTATTACAGATGAAATCTATGAACATATCATCTATGATGAAGTAAAACACATCCCTCTGGCTACCCTACCGGGTATGGCAGAACGAACCATAACCATTAATAGCATTTCCAAGACCTATAGTGTAACAGGTTGGCGCATTGGTTATGTGATTGCTTCTCCAGAAATTAGTCAATCCATACGCAAAATGCACGATTTTTTAACAGTAGGAGCAGCGGCTCCCCTGCAGGTAGCGGCTGCACATGCCCTCGGTTTCCCTACTGCTTATTATGGAAAATTAGTTGATTTTTATAGTAAACGGAGAGACTTCATGTTGAAGGAATTAGCTGCCATTGGTTTTGATTGTATTCGCCCTGCTGGTGCCTACTATATTATGGCGGACATAGCCCCCTTGGGTTGGAAGAACGATATAGATTTTGCTCGCCACTTAGCAGAAAAAATTGGTGTCGCTGTGGTACCAGGCTCTAGTTTTTACCAAGATAATGCCAATGACAAACATCGTTTCATCCGTTTTTGTTTCTGCAAACAGTTCACAACATTAGAAGCAGCAGTAGAAAGACTGCAAAAACTTAAATAGTAAATCTATATTCTAGGAGGCGTATTCAAATGAAAAAATTAGTTAAATCCCTTTCCCTTTTGCTTGCTCTTATCTTTGTTCTGGGCTTAGCAACTGGCTGCAGTCAACAAAGTACTGCTAAAGTAGAGCAGAAAACACTTAAAGTTGGCGTTACAGCAGGCCCCCACGCTGAAGTCATGGATGTTGTAAAGAAAATAGCCGAAAAAGATGGCTTAAAGATTGAAGTCGTTGAGTTCAATGACTATATCCAACCCAATGTTGCATTAAATCAAGGTGATATTGATGTAAATAGTTTTCAACATAAGCCCTATCTCGATAACATTATCAAAGATCGTAACTATGATATCGTATCCGTAGGCAATACAGTAATCTTCCCTATGGGGATCTATTCCAGCAAACTTAAGAATATTGCTGATTTACAATCAGGAGCCATTATTGCTATTCCTAATGACCCAACCAATGGAGGACGCGCCCTTTTATTATTAGAAAAAATTGGCGTTATCAAATTAAAGCCAGGCGCTGGAATCAAAGCCGCTGTTACTGATATTATTGAAAATCCCAAAAAAATTGTTATTAAAGAATTAGATGCAGCGCAAATCCCTCGCTCTTTAGCTGATATGGATGTTGCCGCCATTAATACTAATTACGCAATTACCGCAGGCTTGGTACCTACGAAAGATGCAATTTCCATTGAAGATCTGAATTCTCCTTATGCAAATATCATTGCCGTTAAAGCAAAAGACAAAGAAAATCCAGCTGTACAAAAATTAATAAAAGCCTATCACTCCGACGAGGTGAAAACGTTTATTAATGACCACTTTAAAGGATCTGTAGCAGCTGCATGGTAAAATAAAATAGATAACAAAAAAGCTACCCCTTTATTAAAAGGGGTAGCTTTTTTATACATGTTTATGCTGTACTCTGACTAAGCGCGCTGATAAACAAATGGCACCAAAAGCTAAACCAACAATCAATCCGATCCAGTAACCAAAGGCTCCTAGTCCAGAGTGATGTGCCAGCACATATCCTAAAGGCAAGCCAAGGACCCAGTAAGAAACCATTGCCATAATAAATGTAATGCGGACATCTTTGTATCCTCGCAAGCAACCTTGGACTGGTGTCGCAATGGCATCCGATAATTGAAAGAAGATCGCATATAACAAAAACTGCTCTGCAAGGTGCCGAATATCAGAGTTCTCTGTATACAAACTCGCTATCCCTTCATTAGCAAAATATAAGACTAGTGCGGCCACTACAGCCATTACTAATGCAGTACCAATACCGAGATAGCTGTATTGCCTAGCATCCCTATACCTTCTTGCTCCCACTTCAAACCCAATCACAATGGTTAATGCCATGGAAATGCTCAAAGGTATCATATAAATCAAGGCAGCCACATTAATAGCTACTTGATAGGCTGCAATTGTTACTTCACTAAATTCACTCATTAATAAGGTAATCACTGCAAATATACTTGTTTCACAGAAAATAGCAATTCCAATTGGTATCCCAATCTTTAATTGCTCTTTCCATGCTGCTAGGGAAAAAGAATACCATGAACTAAATATATGATAGGATTTAAAAGGTTCTTTCCGTTGTATTACGCAAAAACTAATGATCGCAATACACCAATAGGTGATAGCAGAAGCCCATCCTGCCCCTACACCACCCAGCTGTGGAAAGCCAAACTTACCAAAAATAAGCACATAATTAAGCAGTATATTAATAGGCAAGGCAACCATGGAAATAAACATAGTTATCCTTGTATAACCTAACGTATCAATAAAGCAACGTAATACTGTGGATACGAACAAAGGCATGACACCAAAAGAAATCGCTACTAAGAAGTCATGAGCAATATGATAGGACAACACATTGAGTTCCATCTTACTCAATATGGGAGTAATAAGATACGAACCACAAATAATAACCAAGATGGATATCCCAACAGCTAAATATACGGCCTGAATCACAACGAAGGGTACATCCTCTTTTTTCTTAGCACCTAAAAGCTGGGCTACGATAGGGACAACTGCAAATAATATCCCATTTAGTCCTGTAAAAACAGGCATCCATATACTAGACCCAATGGCAACGCCAACTAAGTCATTTGGGCTGACGTGCCCTGACATCATCGTATCGAAAAAAGTCATGGCACACATAAAAACTTGTGTTACTAAAATGGGTACTAAAATAATTAAGAATTGCATATTTTTTTGTTTTAGCGAAAAGGTTTGTTCCATATCTCATTCACACCTACGTATTAGGATTCTACCAAGTTAAGATCCTACTACAATTTTTTGTTTTTAAACAGTTAACTTACACAATGCCTTTAGCCAAGCACCTCTTGTACTCTTCCTACTATTCCATTCTGTAAACGAACTTTGATACCCCGTGGATGAATAGCACTGCTTGTTAACAAATCTTTTACCACACCTTCTGTCAATTGCCCCGTGCGTTGATGGGGCTTTTGTACAATCTTCACCCTACTGCCTGGTTTAATATTTTTACGTTCTGTTCCATTCATACTACTTTTCTCCTTATATAAAAACGTTAACACTACACCTATTGGAAGACTTACTTCAAGGACCAAGCCGCTTTAGAGTTCCCACTTTGTAAAAGCTGGGAATCTTAAAGCGGCTTGGTCATGAGATAAGCGTGACTACACAGGATTCTTTTAAAATTCAGTTACCATTCACAAAATTCTTCTTGATCCAAGTAAATCCAATCATGCCCGACCTTTTGAAATACCTTTAAGCAACGATCATTTTCCGAAATCATAATCGTGATGCCATCGGTAGCCAAAGGATTTTTCTCAACATTTTTTTCCACTTGCAGTAATAAATTTTGTAATTGATCACGATACAAAGTAAAGGATCTTGTCATTTTATGTTCTTCCTCTCGATAACGAGCATATTATTCCAATCATCTAATATGCCAGTCGTAAAATCTTTTCTACATCTTCTGTACCCAATTTCTTTAAACTACCAAGGGAACCTCTCATAGTCGCATTTTCAGCAATTGCAGCAAGACTATTTTCAGGTATATTTAATTCACGAAGCTTAGTTTGTCCCTGCCATTGTTTAATTTTGGCTCTCATCTTCTCAATGGCCTGCTCAATTGTATCACATTGCCAAATACTTTGGGCGAAACGGGCAAATTGTAGTTCATTATTAGCATGCACATATTCCATCCATGCTGGAAAAATAATGCCTAGGCCAGCACCATGGGCCACCTTGGCATCGTAGCTGCTCACACTGTGTTCAATCCCATGACAAGCCCAGTCCCCACCTTTAAGACCAGCACCACTAATACCATTCAAGGCTAAAGTAGCTGCCCAGGCCAAATTCGCTCTACTGGCCTCATCCTTAGGATTGACTTGCAGTTTATCTACCATGGAGATAATTGTTTTCATCAAAGCTTCATTGATAGCGATGGTAGTTTCCTCAACTGTACCAACAAAATAGAATTCCATAATATGGGCAAGGGCGTCTAACGCTCCATTAACAGTCTGTTCCCAAGGCAAGCTCTGTTGCACACTAGGATCGATAATGGAAACCTGGGGAAAAAGAAAAGGATTACCCATACCCCACTTTTTACCTGCTTCCGTATGACTAATGACAGCATTTGAATTCATCTCTGATGCTGTCGCTGACAGCGTCAATATGGTAAAGATCGGCAATGCTCTGGTAATGGTAATTTTCCTCTCAAAGGCCTGCCACACGTCATCCAAATATACACCAACAGCAACCGCTTTGGCAGTATCAATCACACTACCACCGCCAACTGCTAATACTGCTTCAATGCCAACTTCTCGCGCTAAGGCAATTGCTTCTTGCACCTTGGATAATTCAGGATTTGCCCGTACTCCTGAACATTCTGACCACTCTATATTAGCACTTTTCAGAGAATCGGTTACCTTAGCATATACTCCATTGCTCTTTACTGAGCCCCCACCAATAATGAGCAGTACTTTTTTATGGCCTGCGCCACTTAAAACAGAGCCAATTTGCCCAATGGTGTTTTCACCAAATATCATTTTTGTTGGATTAAAAAAGTTATAATTTATCATCAGAAGGCCTCCTCATCAAATATATCTTACTCTTCTGATTCCACATAGTTTCAGCAAGTCCTGTACAAACTATTCCACATTCTTCATATCTTTCCCATATTTGACCCGCCACCAAGACATGGCTCTTCTTGCGTCAATATCCTTTTGAATAAACGTTTCATCAAAGGGGGTAGTAGCCTTTATTCCATCCATACCTTCTCTGGCGTTTCCACCTATTTTTCCTACTGAATCATGAGTAACCCAGAATCCATAATTAAAGCCAACTTCATTGCCTCGCGTTAGACTTTCACCTAACGAATAGTAAACGGATCCTTGAGGAGAAAGTAACTCTAGCAAGGTAGGCGTAACATTAATATGGCTACCTGCTACCTGTTCAGCAAAGACATTCTTATGAATCCCTTTACCATAAACAATGAAAGGAATGGTATAACGTTCCGATAAACTAGGATTTAACTGGATATTCAATCGATCTGCATGATCACCAACAATAATAAATAAACTATCTGGATATTCTTGACGCATCTTAGCAATAAACTCAGTCATTACTTTATCAGCATACCAAAAATGTCCCAATTTTTTTATCAAATCTTGATCGTCCTTTAGGTTATCCGGTAAACCACTTATTACACTATCCCGATCAAAGCCTTCTTTCTCTAAATCTACAGTATAAGGAGCATGATTTGAAATATTCATAATCACATCAAAAGTTGGCGAAGGATGATCTACTCCAGAAGCAACTGCCCGAAATAAATATTTATCGTCGCACCCCCATACATTTCCCGTTTCACTTTCTATATCTCCCATGCCATAAAATTCTTCAAAACCTTGGGCTAATGTAAAATCCTTTACTCTCTCCCAAGAAGTAGGCCCTGCATACCAAAACCTAGGCTTATATCCTAACTTTTTCATTTGGGGAGCAAGAGCCGTAGAATAAGGTTCTTTATAAGATTCAGGTAAGTAGGTAAGATATAAATTGGCCTCCGCCAAACCTGTAACAATTCCCATAATCCCAGAAATCGTACTCATACCATTAGGTAAAAAGGCAGGTACATAGGCGGCATCTTCCTCAGAAATAATCTTTCGTACACCATTGGCAATGTTCAGATCCTTGTATTGAGGCAACAAAGGCCAATTGGCATAACTTTCCCCAATAATTAAAAATATATGCTGTGGCTTCTTAATTTTTTCTCCTTGGGCTTCTTTTCTTAAAAAATCATCCACTTTTCGAGAATCTACCTGATAACCAGCTAAATATGAACCATATTCTACCATCCTCTGTGGATCCATGTCCAATCCTGTAGATGCCATTACGCGTTCATGAAGTGTATAAGCTCGATATAGAGCTTGCACATCATCTAAGATAGCTTCATTTAAGAATTCATCCTTAGTAACCCCAGAGTTCTCCCAATCAATATTATAAGCATAGGTCATACTACCGCCAAATCGAATAAAGATAACAAGATAATATATAATAATCAACAAAGAAGCGCGAAAAGCAATATTGCTATACCACGTGGAAAAACGAGGCAAATGATAGGTTTTCACCTCCAGCCAACTCCGTAATAAACGGCATAATAACATTGCTGTCACACCTGTCAATAACAAGCGCACGGGGAGATTATACTGCTGTACCAGGGTATAAAAAAGAGCATTCACATCATCATTAAAGGTATTAAATAACAGTTGGTTAAACCCCATATGAAACTGTTCATAATAAGGAATTCTGGCATAAAACAATAAACTCAAAAGACTTATATAAATACAACCTATCACATAACGAGTATGCTTAATCTTTCTATTTATCGCCAATATATTGATTACAGTACAACAGAGAAAAGATGCGATTATCACCAAGCCTGCACTTTTCAAACTAATTCGTATACCATAATAAAGAGCCGTAAAAATGTCCTGCAATGTTGTAGCTTCACTAATATAGGAATTTAAAGTAACAATAAATCCAATACGAAATAAACAAAATACGCCTAATATAAATATATATAACTTAATATCCTGCTGGATATTCTTAAATAACTCTTCCCACCTTGACAATTTAACAAAACACCCTTCCTTGCAAGATCCTTCATCCGATGATCAAGTCGCTTTAAATCTCCCCATATCATACAAGCGGGAGTTAAATGCGACTAAGATTTATGTGGAGTTAAAACTCCACATAAATCTTATCTTCTTTATGTTATATTTCTACTTATATCACTATTTTCCTGCATTTATCCGATGACCAAGTAACCTTGGGCTCCTTTTTTTATCAGTGAATGTTCTGGAACAGCTAGTCATTGGTCCACTTTTTTACCATACCTTCACCAACTAGGTATCTAAATATGTTATCAATTGCCTTTTTTCTAATAACTTCTCGCTAATTATCACATTTTGTTATATGATTTTGTAAACAATTAACTTAAATCTACCGATATAAATAATGAGAATAAAAAACTTCTACTGATTTTTAACTCAGGAGGCATAAAAATGATAAAAGTAAAAATAAGTGAACTTAAAAAAGGCGACGTGATTGCCGAACATATCTTAAATCCTGAAGGACAAGTTCTACTAGCTGCCGGTACAGCCCTTACTGATAAGACCATTACATTACTAAAATTATGGGAAATAAAAGAAATTAGATTGCGTGAAGAAAAAGATACAGATGATGATATTCGCTTATCATTACAATTTGATGAAATCGTTGCCAAGAATTCTAAACTTTTTGATAAAATAAAGAAAATTGCGGATGGTGAACCGTCTCCCCCAGAACTACCATCTATCTTTAATAAGAAATCCTCTGAACAATATCATGATATTTCTCAAAAATTCTCGAAAATCCTGTTAGACTTAGAAGAATCCACTGACATTATGCCCCTCAAAGTAATGGCAAACATCATTTGCCATTATGCAGCGTCAACGGTAGGAGTACTTGCCTATACCCTTAAACGAGAAAGTACTTTCAGCCGTCAGGAGAATTTAGTCAATCACAGCCTGTCTGTAGGCATTATCTCAGCCAAAATAGCTAGATTAATGGAGCTTCCCGAGGAAGTTATACATACCATCGTCTTAGGGGCTTTAATTCATGACATTGGCAAAACAAAACTACCATTGGATATCTTTAGACAAGCGGATTGTTATTCTTCAGAAGAGGAAATAATTTACCAAGGTCATGTACAAGCTGGTTATAATATCATTAAAAGTCTTGGACTGCCTAGAGAAGTTAATCTCATTTTACTACAGCATCACGAATATAAAGATGGCAGCGGTTTTCCTTTGCATTTAGCTTCTACTAAAATTCACCCTTATGCCCAAATTGTTGCCTTTGCTAATTTTTTTGACTCTCTATTTCATGAAAAAAAGACCCCCCCCAATTTTTTTGCTATCCGCAAAAAGTTGACGCAAGATGGTGCTAACAAATTTGATACTGCTATCATTGATGCTTTTGACCATTATTTAGAAAGTTTTGTATTCAACGTGAATGTAGAGCTTAATGATGGACGTACAGCAGAAGTAGTCTATAATCATCCCTTTTATATGTCTCTTGTTGTACGTACACTCAGTGGAGAATTTATAGACCTTAGCAAAAATAAAGACCTCTTTATTGCAAAATTGGTTTTATAAGAACACATAGAACAAAATGTTTTGAACCGCGAAGAACCGAAGAGTATGAAGAAACCCCGTTAACAACTCCCCTCTTGAGAGCGGTGACACGCAGAGACGGTGTGTGTGTGTGTGTATGTGTGTGAACCGCAAAGGTGCAGAGGACACAGAGAAATACAATTTTAAAAATAAAAGACAGGCTTTCAATAGCCTGCCTTTTTAATATCCAATTATCGCTCTGGCATGATCTCCAACCAATATCCATCTGGATCTTGGATAAAATAAAGATTCATTTTCTTATTTTCATAGCAAATGCAATTCATTTCTTCATGTAAGGCATGTGCCTTTTCCATGTCATCTGTGATAAAGGCAAGATGAAACTCGTTTTCACCTAAATCATAGGCTGTTTTTCGATCCTTCATCCATGTTAATTCCAGTTTATGAGGCGTTTGTCGATCTCCCAAGTAAACCAAGGTAAACTCATCCATATCCTTCCTGGATGTCTCTACCAAACCAAGGGCCTTGCTGTAAAAATTCAAACTTCTCTTTAGATCCAAAACATTAATATTATTATGTGCTAGTTTAAAATTCACAATTCTACCTCCTTCGTTACTACCTACATTATATAAGAAAAGAATGAGTATTTGTCAAGAGATTGCACAAATACTCATTCTTTTCTCCAATGATCAAAACACTCTTATCTATTCTTTCTTTTTTCTTTGCCTGTTTGAATCTGTCGGTCACCTTTTTCATCTTCCTTCGGCTTACGACGACTTCTTGTATTTGTTCCGCTATGGCTTTCCGCTTTTTTCTTATCCGTTTTTCCGAAAGTAAAAGTATTTTTTTCCTTCTTTTCTAGCCAAGGTTTTCGATTTTCTCTATTCGTTTGAAAAAGTCTACGTTTATCCATACTAACAACTTTTTGTCCACTGACCTTATGCTTTTCGATGGCTGCACGGATACCTTGTTCAATCAACCTTACATAATGTTGCTCATGGGGATCAATAAGAGTAATCGCCATGCCTGTTTGCCCTGCACGACCAGTACGTCCAATACGGTGAATATAACTATCTACATCACGAGGAATGTCATAATTAAAAATGTGAGTGACACCTTCCACATCTAAGCCTCTAGCAGCAATATCCGTTGCCACCAATATTTGTATCTTAGCCTCACGAAAACGCTTCATAACCTGTTCCCGTTTTGGCTGAGACAATTCTCCATGAAGTTCATCCGTTTCATAGCCCTTTTGAGCAAGAGCCATATTCACTGCCATGGCGCGTTGCTTTGTATGACAAAAAACAATTGTCAAATAAGGACGATATTCGTCAATCATACTACTTAATTTCGCAAGTTTTTCTGATTCTGGTACCTCCACCATAATCTGCTTGATCTCATCTAAAGTAATATTGTCTGTTTGCACACGTATATCTACTGGTTTTTTCATATAACGGTCAGCTAAAGCCCGAATTTTAGAAGGCATAGTTGCCGAAAACAGCATGGTTTGGCGTTTGATGGACGTTTGACGAACTAATTCTTCTACATCATCTAAAAAGCCCATATGCAGCATTTGATCTGCTTCATCTAGAACCAACTTAGTGACTCCTGAAAGATAAATCGTTTTGCGTCTTAAATGATCCATTAAACGACCAGGAGTACCAATAACAATTTGGGCACCATTTTTCAACTTTTTGATTTGTCGATCGACATCTTGTCCACCATATACCGACAACACTTGTATTCCCAATTGATCCGCTAACTTAGCCACTTCTCGAGTGATCTGGAGAGCCAACTCTCGTGTTGGTGTGATAATTAAAGCCTGCACGATAGGCTTGTCTATCTCGATTTTTTCCAAAATTGGCAATACAAAAGCCAAGGTCTTACCTGTTCCCGTCTGGGATTGTCCAACTACATCCTTGCCAGATAATAGAGCAGGAATAGCCTGAATTTGAATGTCTGTTGGTTGTGTAATGCCAGTTTCCGCCAAAATAGTACTTATTTCTCGCCGAATACCTAATGAAGTAAAATCTGTATGCATAAAAAAACACCTCTTCTCTGGTAAATTTTGTTTCATTATTTTGTACTCTTTAGTAACTTGCCTTGCACCAAACCTGAATAGAGGTGTAAGTCATAGTTACACTTATGTAAATCAGAATGTCATATACTTTCTAATTTACCAAAATATTCTCGCTATATTTCCAGGAAATATTACACTAAAATCTAGGAAAAGAGTGTTAGTCCCTCTTACGTCTAACACTCTTTTCCTCAATGGCTAAAGAAGCCTAACTGTATAAAGAATAATATAGCGAATACATACAGTATGGGGTGAACTGTACCTGCTTTACCTCGTAACACTTTTAATACTGGATATACAATAAAGCCAATACCAATACCTGTAGCAATGCTATAGGTTAAGGGCATTGCAATTACAATTAAAAAGGCAGGGAATGCTTCTTCTAGATCATTCCAATCAATACTTCGCAAACCATTCATCATAAAAAAACCAACAATAATCAAAGCAGGGGCGGTAACTGCAGGAATACTAGCCAGTAATTTTGCTATTGGTGCAAAAAATAGTGTGACCAATAATAGTAGGGCCGTGACGACTGCAGTCAAGCCTGTACGCCCGCCCACGGCAACGCCTGAAGTTGACTCTACATAAGCAGATGTAGGGCTGGTGCCAAGAGCAGCACCAACAGTAGTACCAACCGCATCAGCTAATAAAGCTCCCCGAACACGCGGAAACTTACCATCTTTTAATAATCCTGCTTGTTCTGCCACACCAAGCATAGTCCCTGTAGTATCAAATAAAGTAATCAACAAAAAGGTAAATACTACTGCATACAATCCTTGTTCAAATACTCCTGACACATTCATTTGAAATGCGGTTTGTTCGATTCCGTGTGGTAGCATAAACAATTGATCTGGCAATACTAACATTCCTTTTAAATAGGCAATAATGGAAGTAATGACCATACCTGCAAATATAGCTCCTTGTACGCGATATGCCATTAACACTAAAGAAATGACAAGACCAATAATTGACATTAATGTAATAGGCTCTGCAAAGTTCCCTAAGGTTACCAATGTAGCAGGCGATGCCACTACAATTTTCGCACTTTGTAAGCCAACAAAAGAAATGAATAAGCCAATTCCCGCTGTAATCGCATGTTTTAGACTTGTTGGAATGGAATCAATTAAAATATAGCGAAATTTGGTCAAGGATAGCAACACGAATATGATTCCTGTTATAAATACTGCTCCTAATGCCACTTGCCATGTATGTCCACCTGCTACTACAACGCTATAAGAAAAATATGCATTCATGCCCATGCCTGGTGCTATGGCAATGGGATAATTTGCG
>JARBUM010000250.1 GCA_029239675.1 Pelosinus sp.
TACGAGAGTGATCAATGAAGAAAATCCTGCAATATAGAAAGGTAAGTTCATACTTGTCTTTGAAAATACCCCGCCTATCGCAGGACCAAAGACGAAACCGAGTCCGGTAGCAGCTCCAATGATTCCCATACCTTTTCCTCGATTTTCGGGTGTAGTAATATCAGCCACATACGCCATCGCCGTTGGCATATTAGCTGAGGAAAGAATCCCTCCAATAATACGTGCAGCGAACAACATCCAAAGCTCAGTTGCCATTGCTTGCATGAAGAATGATAAAGCTAATCCTGCTATCCCCATCATCATGATTGGCTTTCTTCCAATCCGGTCGGATAGTTTCCCCCAAAAAGGAGCAAATATCAGTTGCATTAGTGAATAGACGGCCATTAATAAACCTAGTTGGGTGGGATTCGCACCAATTTCTTCTGCATAAAAAGGAAGGACGGGTATGATGATTCCAAATCCAATCATCACTAAAAACATTACTAAGAATAAAATTGGTAGTGCTCTTTTTGTTTCCAAGGGATTTTCCACTCCTAAATGATTTGAAACGCAATCAAATCTCTCTGTAATATTCGATGCTGCTCTATATGTACAAATTCTACACTATGATAAGAATAATAGAAAAGGTTAATACATTACAAGTATTTAACAGGCTAATTTGTTACTTCTTTTTAGTATATCCTTAAACTAATTAATCACTTGTGTTTTTAGGAATAGCACTAATATAGCAGTTGCTAGCATTGAGATAGCTAAATGTAATCAAAAGGATAGAAATAGCGCATATCCTTTCCTAAGGACATGCGCTGTTTATTTAACCGCTTTTCTTGTTGTTTCTGAAGCAAAGTCAGCCATTACAACCAGTATCATATAACAAAGGAGAAGCAATGTGATTTCTGTATAGTTAAAGTAACTCATTGCTAGCTTGAAGTCCATACCTAAACCACCTGCACCAACGAACCCAACAACAATCGTCGTTCTCATAATTACTTCCCAGCGATAAAGGATATAGGTTAGAAACCTTGGCATCACTATTGGTAGAATTCCATAAAAGAATATCTCAATTTTAGAAGCCCCAGTTGTTGCCAAAATACGGATAGGTCTAGGGTCCATGTCCTCAATCACTTCGGCCCAAAGTTTACCTAGAATCCCAAAATTATGGAGGGCAAGGGCAATCGCACCAGGCAATATACCCGGTTTTAAGATAAAAATAATCATCATTGCCCAGACTAATTCCGGCACGGAACGTGAAAAAATGTAAGAGATACGAACGAAGGCATATAATGGCCAGTTGTACCATTTTTTTTCTGATGTTAGGTTGCCATTAGCAATATTTCTTGCGGCAGGGATGACCGTTAAAAAAGCTGCTAGTGTCGAGAAGCCAATAGCCATAATACTCATCTCTAAAGTCTCTACAGTCAACACTAATGCCGATCCCCAACTAGTTGCATTAAGAAATGCCGGGTTTTCTTCATTTAATCCTATGAGTCCACCGAAAAACTTTGTGGCGTATTCAATATTTTTATCAGATAATAACTCAAATAAATTGGCATCTTCACCAATTACGATAAAAATCCATGAACAGATAATTAATAGCAGGGCAAATAGAGCAGATAGCCAGCCAGAACGTAAGACGCTTTTTCTTTTTTGGTCGGTCAACCCTTTACGCACTAGGCTGCTCCATAAGTCTACAAATAAGACTAGACCAATTAAGAAAAAGACATAAGTCCATACCGACTCGTATTTTAAATCTGCCAGTGATAATTGTATTTGAAAACCGAGTCCTCCTAGACCAACAAAACTCATAATGGCCGACGAACGGATGGCGCATTCAAAGCGGTACATGGTATAACTGATAAAGTCCGCCCAAACCAATGGTAAGTAACCATAAACAAGGGTTTGCAAACGCGAAGCTCCCGTTATTTTTAAAGCTTTAATCGGTTGTTCCGGTATATCTGTCAGCATATCCGCAAAAATTCTGCCCAGAATACCTCCATATGGAATGGCAAGGGCAAAAATTGCAGCAAACGGTGATAAGCCGATGGCTGCAACGAACAACCATGCCCAGATCAACTCATGAATGGAGCGAGTAAAACCTAGGATACCCCGAAAAAATATCTTTGAGATGATTCTGGAAAATCTGCTAGAAGTTAAGGTACCAGAAGCGAGGATACCGACTATAAAAGCATAAATAATCGCCAACGACATACCTGCAACAGCATACGCAAAGGTAATCCATGCCGATTCAAAACCGATGATTATTGTATCTGGTGCCAAATCTGGGTGTAATAAACCTTCGAAAATCTGGAGCATGGTAGGAATTCCGCCAGCATGAAATAAATCATCCGCAGTCCATTGAACAGAAAACAAGCTCCAAATGAAAACGAAAAGCAACACACAGCTTAGAGAAAAACGTTTGTGCAAACGGATAAAAGGGACCAGCTTTGTCATTTTAAACAGGCTCCTTTAGCTGATAAAGCTGTGATAACTGATGATCCGTTACATTTTCTGCAGGTAAATCGAAGAATATTTCACCATTCTTCAAAGCAATGATTCTTGAAAAATATTTACGTGCGTACTCCACTGAATGCAAGCTGGCAAGTAATGTTTGATTTTCTTCTAATGTAATTTTTGTTAACATTTCTAGTACATCCTCTGCACGTGCAGGGTCAAGGGAGGCAACAGGTTCATCTGCGAGAATAATTTCCGGTTGTTGCACCAGTAATCTTGCCATGGCCACTCGTTG
>JARBUM010000251.1 GCA_029239675.1 Pelosinus sp.
GTTAGGTAAACTTGTTTACAATATTACTCAGACTCCTCAAATTTGGCTTGATCATCAAGTAGTTGAAGAAAAAGATGGTGTATTGTTAATTTGGGATGCGGTAGAAGGATTATTCCCCAAAGGCATGTTAGCAGATATGTTAGCAGCTTATCATGGTCTTTTGCAACGTTTAGCTAATGCTCCAGAAGTTTGGTACCAGAAAATGCATAGCTTAATTGCTGTTCCTGGACTCTCCAAAATACAAAAAGCTAATAGTACAGAAGTGCCTGTTACTGAAGAAACTCTGTATAGTTTATTTATTAAAAATGTTAGCGAAGCACCGAATCATCCAGCAGTTATTGCTTCCGATCGTACTTTGACTTATGAGCAATTAGCGTGGCAGGTTGATAGAGTAGCTAATTTGCTTACTAACAGAGGGGTACACCCCAATACTTTGGTAGCAGTATGTATGGATAAAGGTTGGGAACAGGTTGCAGCTGTACTTGGCATTGTAAAAGCAGGTGCTGCTTATTTGCCTATTGATCCGGATAATCCTGCTAAAAGACGTGAACAGCTGCTTATTGATGGAAAGGTCGATATAATTCTTACTCAGTCTTGGTTAGTGGAAAAATTAGATTGCCCTGAGGGATTAGAATGTGTAGCTATTGATCATATGGTCTTTGAATATGTAGATACAGCAGAAGATCAAAGCAGACCAGATGATTTGGCTTACGTGATATATACATCCGGCTCAACAGGAAAGCCTAAAGGAGTAATGTTAACGCATCGAAGTGTAGTTAATACTATTTTAGATGTTAATAGACGTTTTAATGTTGGGGCCAATGATAAGGTATTAGCACTTTCCAACCTGAATTTTGATTTATCTGTCTATGATATTTTTGGAATTTTGGCAGCCGGCGGTTCAATTGTGATGCCAGCAGCACCTAAAAACAGGGAGCCGTCTTACTGGGCAGATTTGTTGAAAAAAGAAGAAATTACTGTTTGGAACACGGTACCTGCTCTAATGCAAATGTTGTTAGAAGAAGTAGAAGATCAAGCGATGCCTCAGTCCTTACGTGTAGTTTTATTAAGTGGCGACTGGATTCCGCTTAATTTACCAAGAGCTATTAAGGCGTGTTTCAGGAAAGCCGAGGTAATCAGTTTAGGTGGTGCAACAGAGGCTGCGATTTGGTCTATCTTCTATCCAATTAATGAAGTAGAAGCTGACTGGAAGAGCATTCCTTACGGTAAGCCTCTGGATAATCAACGTTTTTATGTTTTAAATGAGTGGCTGGGAGATTGCCCTGTTTTAGTAACAGGTCAGTTATATATTGGTGGCAGCGGTATTGCTAAAGGGTATTGGCAGGATCAAGAAAAGACGCAAAACAGTTTTATTACGAATCCTAATACAGGTGAGCTTCTTTACAAAACCGGCGATCTTGGCAGATATTTACCTGATGGCAATATTGAATTCCTGGGGAGAGAAGATTTTCAGGTGAAGATAAGAGGGCATCGTATCGAATTAGGTGAAATTGAAGCTGCTCTTTTAGAATCTCCTCATGTACAAAGTGCAGTAGTTATTGTGGAGAAAGAAGTGGTTTCACTGGCTGCGGGCGTCGTATTGAAAGAAGATAAACCGGAAATCATTAATAAACTTAATGCGTTTTTGACAAAAAGGGTGCCTGGTTATATGGTTCCTAATAAAATAGTGGTTTTAGATAAAATGCCTTTGAGTATAAATGGTAAAGTTGATAGAGCAAAGGTCAAAGAAAAACTTGAACAATACAAAAGCGCACAAGCAGCTTGGGACGAACCGCCGCAAGCGGGTTTAGAGAGCCAATTGGCTGCTGTTTGGTCAGCGGTACTTGGGGTTAACCGATTATCACGTAATGCTGATTTCTTCTTATCAGGTGGAGATAGTATCAAAGCAGTGAGAATTTTAGGACAGCTTCATAAGAAAAGGCTTGCTCCCCAAGCAATTCCTTTACAAACTTTGTTTACTAAGACTACTATTGCTGCTTTGGCTGGGGAGATTAGAAAATTAAGAGGTCAAAAGGATTTGATTGATGATCAAAGCTTAGAGGAGGGGGTATTGTGATCGTTGCCGACATTGTACAAAAATATGAAACTTTGGGAGTACAACTTTGGGTAGATGATGGTCAATTACGATTTCGAGCTCCTGCCGGCACCATAACGGAAGAACATATAAAAGAATTACGTTCTTGCAAACAATCTTTGATTGAACATTTAAAAAAACAAGAGCCTGCTATTCTGCATGATGGTGTTAATCGCTATGAACCGTTTCCTCTAACTGATATACAAGCAGCTTATTTAGTAGGGCGAAACCATGATTATGAATTAGGTGGAGTGGGTTGTCATGCTTATGTAGAATTAACTATGCCTGTTATGGACCATAAGAGATTAGAAGACGCTTGGCATAAGGTGATTAGTCGCCATGATATGTTAAGAGCAATTGTTTCTCCTAAAGGATATCAGCAGGTTTTGCAAGCTGTAGTATTGCCGCTTTTGAATTGTCAAGATCTAAGAGGTGCTGATGAGGGATCTACGCAAGAGGCAATAGAACAAGTCCGCCGTCTTTGGGCTGATAAGCAATATTTACCTGATAAATGGCCTTTATATGAATTGTTCTTGACAACAACTAACAATAATAGTATTTTGCATATTTCTCTTGATATGTTGATTGCCGATTTTGTCAGTATCAGTGTAATTTTAAAAGAACTGGATCATTATTATTATCATTCTCAGCCTTTGGCAGAACCGGAAGTAACTTATCGCGATATTATTCTTTTTGAAAAATCTGATGAAAATCGTAAGTTTAAAAAGGCCCAAAAAGATCGAGATAGACAATATTGGCTCAAGAGAATAGATCAATTGCCTGAGGCTCCTGCGCTCCCTGTATTAAAAGAATTAAATGGTGGTACTGAAGTGACCTTTGAGCGCCATTACTTTGTATTAGCGAAAGAACTGTGGTCTACATTGAGCCAACAGGCTAAACAAAACAAAATAACTCCTTCTGGTGCAGTATTAGCTGCCTTTAGTGAGGTTATTGGTTTGTGGTCTGATGAGTCTGATTTTTGTATTAATATTACTGTACTAAATCGCCCGGAGGCTAATCATGAACTTAATAATATTGTAGGCGATTTTACTGCTGTTAATGTTCTAGAGGTAAAAACAGAAGGCAAAAGTACTTTTATAGAAAGAGCTGCGAGTTTACAACACCAGTTGTGGAGTGATCTTGAACACAACTTGTTTTCTGGTGTGGAAGTACTTAGAGAAATGAATCGCCGACGCAATAAAAATGTGATAATTCCGGTAGTTTATACAAGTACTATTGGCGCAGATAATGATGACACTATTCATGGCGAATATATGACTGATGCTAAGTTAACATATGGAATCACGCAAACACCTCAAGTATGGGTTGATTGTCAGGTTGCTGAACATAATGGTGCGTTACATCTTAATTGGGATGTGAGATCTGGCATCTTTCCTAATGGAATGATTATTGAAGTTTTTGAAGTGTTGAAAAAACTGCTTGCAAAAATGGCAGAAGCTGAAAGCTGCTGGTCTGATCACAAGCCAGTTCATTTAGCAAAGAAGTCG
>JARBUM010000252.1 GCA_029239675.1 Pelosinus sp.
ATAGTATAAAAATATACATAATATAAAAAGATATGGTGTTATTAAAACAGTTTAATAACACCATATCTTTTATATTATTACATTAAGTCTTCCGGGATATCAAAATTGGCATAGACTTCTTGCACATCGTCATGCTCTTCTAAAGCATCCATTAATTTCATCATACGAGTAGCATCATCACCAACCAATGTTACTGTAGTTTCAGGTATCATAGTAATTTCAGCTACGGAAGTCTTTATATTGTTCTTCTCTAAAATTTCTTGAAAATCATAAAAGAGGGAAGGATCAATATTAACCTCAAACTCATCCTCTTCTACCTTAAAGTCATCGGCTCCAACCTCAAGTGATAACAACATCAATTCTTCTTCATCAATAGTTGGCGATTTTTCAATTACAAATAGTCCTTTTTTATTAAACATCCATGATACGCAACCTGATTCCCCCAGGTTACCACTATATTTTGAAAACAAATGGCGAACATCTGCTGCTGTACGGTTTCGGTTATCTGTCATAACCTCTACCATAACAGCAACACCAGCAGGACCATAGCCTTCATAAACTAATTCTTCATAGTTACTACCTTCTAAGGCACCTATACCTTTCTGAATGGCACGTTGAATATTGTCTTTGGGTACATTATTTTCTTTAGCTTTTTGCAGAGCCAATTTTAAACGCATATTACCAATAGGATCAGCACCGCCCATGCGTGCTGCAACAGTAATTTCTCGGCCAATTTTACTTGTGGCTTTGCTGCGAAGAGCATCCACCTTACCCTTTTTGTGTTTAATGGTAGACCACTTAGAGTGTCCTGACATAAATTATTTCTCCCCTCAACCAATATGAATCAGGAATAATTTTAGCATAATTATACACTTCTCGTAAAGTATCTACTGTAAAATCTATTATTTTACTCTTGAAATAGAATTTTTAATAGACCATTAAAGATAGTTACATCCATGGAATGAATACTATTTGTTATGCCAATGTATATCCTTCTTACTCTCATCAATTGCTTCTTGATTTTCTAACGCAGTAACCATACTTGATGAGTCTGCGAATTTCTCAACCATCTTACTGCCAATACGCGTATCAATTAAAATACCAGGTCCCCCAACACACCCACCATTGCATGCCATTCCTTCAAAGAAATTGGCATCAATCTTCCCAGACTTCATTTGAAGTAATGCCATTTTGCAGTTTTGTAATCCTTCTGCTCTATGTGGCTTCACTACTAAATCAGGAGCAATCTTCTCTGCCGCATCAATAACTGCTTGTATCACACCACCAGCCTTGGCAAAGGCATTACCATCACGGGAAGCTGTCGTTGCAAACTCAGCTTCATCAATATCAATAGGAGAAATACCAGCGCCAACAAATAAAGCATCCATTTCTTCAAAAGTTAGAACAAAGTCAATAGTATCGGAATACTGCCTTGCTTCCACTTTCTTTGCCAGACATGGTCCTATAAAAACAATAACTGCTTCAGGATCAGCTTCTTTAATGACCTTACCAGTAGCTACCATTGGTGATACAGTAGTGGATATATGTCCCTTAAGTTCTGGTAAATGTTTTTCCAGCATTCCCACAAAGGCTGGGCAGCAGGATGTTGTCATAAAAGAATGTGTTTCAGGAACCGTTTTTGAGAACTCTTTTGCCTCCTCTAAGGTCACTATATCTGCGCCAAAAGAAACTTCCTTAACATCATAGAATCCAATCCTTTTTATTGCATTTACTACTTGGCTTGGTGTTACTTTTAGACCAAATTGACTAATGAATGCAGGTGCTAATATCGCATAAACACGCCTACCAGCCTTTATTTGCTGAATAATGTGTACAATAAAGCTTTGCTCTGTAATCGCACCAAAAGGACAGGCCACTTTACATCCACCACACTGGACACATTTTTCATAATTAATAACCGCTCGCCGTTCCTTATCTGCTTTTATTGCACCAATCTCACAAGCTCTCTCACAAGGACGCGTAATTTCAACAATAGCACCATACATGCATGATTTCTTACATAAACCACATTCTATACATCTTGTTTTATCGATATAAGCTTGGTTTTGCACAACACTAATAGCATTCTTTGGACAACTTGCGATACAATTATGCGCAACGCAATTACGACAAGCATTAGTGATAAAGAATGTATCAATAGGGCACTGATCACAAGCTTCAGGCATAATGTTAATAATGGGCGTATCAGCAATTTGCCCATTCAAAGCATTTATAGCCGCTTCAGAAATACCCACATCTACAGACTGAGCCAAAATAAATCTAACACGATCTTTCACAACTGCACGTTCTTTATGCACACAACAGCGATATCTAGGACCGTCTTCCGTAACAATATTATCTAAAATATCACCAATATTTTCTTTATCTAATTCGCCCTCAAAGGCAAGTTTGGCAATTTGTGACATAACTTTACGTCTAATCTTTATTACTTCCGTTAAATGCAACATATGACCTCCTATTGCTAGTTCATTATTGTATAGTATAAAGAATTACTATAAATATGTCTACAACTCATAAAATCCTGATTTTAAAAGCTAATGCATATTATTATAAAATACAATAATATTTACTTAAGTTATTTTAATATTATAAGGCAAAACACCATTCACGTTAGTGAATGGTGTTTTAGCTAAACTGGCTCCTTGAGTAGGACTCGAACCTACGACCGATCGGTTAACAGCCGATTGCTCTACCAACTGAGCTATCAAGGA
>JARBUM010000253.1 GCA_029239675.1 Pelosinus sp.
GGCAGCAAAAAGAAATCGAACGCCATGAAAGAGCCTTGCGGGAAATACGTGAACATCGCGAACATCGATAAGAAATGCCATAGAATAAAGAGTCACCCACTTCGGGGGGACTCTTTATTTGTATTATCTTGTAAACCTGTTATTCTGCAGGAAATATACTTGCACATAGTGGTTCTAGAAGGTTACAATTTATGGGAGGGGTAAATTAATACATTGATCTTACCTGTAGCTACCGGTAAGAGTAAAGGATAAAAGCAACATTGAACTGTCATTGCGAGCAGCGCGAAGCAATCCCCTGCTCGCTGAGAGATTGCTTTTCTATGGTAGCGGGCCAAACTTTTAATTAGAATTTGTTAAAGAGTGAATATTGAAATGTACTTATCACAGAATCTTTAAGGGGAATTGGACGTGGCAAATTCATGGATGTTGATCCCGCTAGATTTGTAGGTGACGCAGTGTACTAGTTATATACTGCATTTGATATATTCCATATTATTTTTGAGAGGAGATTCATAATGCCTATTGGTGTAATTGTTAATAGCTTATCTGTACTTTTTGGAGGAATTATAGGCGCATTTTTAGGGGATAAGGTTCCAGAGAGAATTAGAACCAGCTTACCTTTGATTTTGGGTATAGCTTCTATGTCCATGGGGATCACCAGCATCGGGAAAATGAATACCCTGCCGGCTGTCATTTTAGCAGTCATTGTTGGAACAGCCATTGGGGAATTGATGAAATTTGAAAAAGGAATTGAAGTTTGGGCCAATAAAGCTCGAGGACCTGTAGAAAAACTGTTTTCCAGTAAAGCAGGAGTAGAGAATCAAAAAGAATTTATGGATCAGTTTGTTGGTATTGTAATTTTGTTTTGTGCAAGTGGTACAGGCGTATTTGGTGCTTTGCAATCGGGAATGACGGGTGATCATACGATTTTATTAGCGAAGTCAATTCTTGATTTTTGTACAGCTGGGATTTTTGCTACAGCCTTAGGCTATATGGTTGCCACTATCTTTATTCCACAATTCATCGTACTTCTGATTTTATTTTTGGCTGCGTCCTTCATCATGTCATTAACAACACCAGTGATGCTTGCTGATTTTACTGCATGTGGCGGTATTCTTATGCTGGCTACCGGGTTTCGTATTTGTGGAATTAAATCTTTTCCCATTGCGAATATGCTGCCTGCCATGGTGATTGTTATGCCATTATCTTGGATTTGGATCACGTATTGCAAATTTTAACGAATTGAATACTGGGCTCAGAAAGGCATTAAACAGCTAATACAAAGGAGTCATGCAAATGCGATTAATCGTAGGAATTTCCGGAGCAAGCGGTGTAGTCATGGGCTATCATCTGCCAAAGGCAGTAAATTTCTTCTGTGATAGAAATAAAGAATGGGTTTGGCGTATTTCTTGCCAAACCCATTCTTTTTAGTTGCAAGGATTTTGTGATTTGGGGTAACCCCTTTCGTATTTAAAGCTTGGGTCTTACTCTATGTAAAGATACGACTGAGCAGGTCGACTCTGCTCGATTGCGTTATTTCATAAAATGCCGCATCGAATCATTATAAGCAACAACTTGCCACACAATTAATCCCAGGATTACTGCTGAACTAGAGATCGGCAAACCCGTGTAGGCAAAAATAGTTTGCTTTTGGGTGGCTTCTTGTACGTAATCCTTTGGGAAATTTTCTAGCAGTTCTAATTTCACATCGCATGAAATCATAGTGGCTTTTCCATCAACCCCTTTCTCTGAGGGGATACTATAAACCGAAATTTGCAGACAAGAAAGAACAAAAAGAAAAATCAAGATGGCTAGAGTGGTAAGCATGGTTGTTTTTGCAGCCTTTCCAGTTAACATCACTTCACGCTCATCACGTTCTTTTATAAAGGTGAGTTTCGTCAACACCTTTTCTCTAAATACTCCAGAAAACATCAAACGAATACCTAAATAGATCGAAAGCAGCATCCATGACATGAACATCAGTCCAGAAAAATTATCTACCAGTTTCATGTAGTTACTAGCAGAGGCAGGTGGGACTGAATCGTATGAGTACGAAAAAATAGCCAAAAGAAAAATAAGCGGCAAGCCATATAAGAAAATTCTTAATAAAACGGAATCAAATCTTTTCATTCGTTTTCCTCCTCAACCGAAAAAATAGCATTAATATCTGTTTTGAAATAACGTGCAAGACGGAAAGCGAGCTCTAAAGACGGATTATATCCGCCCCCTTCAATAGCAACAATTGTTGCACGTGTGACTCCTATTGCTTTTGCAAGCTGGTCCTGGGTTATTCTGTGCTCTGCTCGAATCACGTGCAAACGATTGGAGATTCTTAGCTGCATTGTTGATTTTGTCATTTCATCTCCCCATTCATTATGTATTTACATTATAAATGTAAGATAGATTGATCTTAATATCAAGTTTATTTTACATTTATATAAAATGCGCTAGAAGATAATAAAAGAGCCGCCTCAATTCTTATTGAGACAGCTTCTTTTAGAGAATATCCTCATAGTACTGTTTTGTTGCTTACCTCTTAGTGGCTGAAGGGCTGTCTGCCGTGGTTTACCCAGTTTTGCTCTAGCTGGGATACCATTGAGAAAATGTCTTATGATGTAATTGATAATTTTTTCGAAACGTTATATACTTCAATAATGTGCTAGCCTAAGACGCGGCAAAATAAAGATATAATTTAGAAAGTAGGAGTGATTTTA
>JARBUM010000254.1 GCA_029239675.1 Pelosinus sp.
TCGAAAGTCATGGCGGCCAAATTTCTGTGGAAAGCCTTCCGGGGCAGGGTACACTATTTCGCTTCTCACTGCCTAACCGGCCCAGACATTACACAAACAGCAATAATCAAGATCAAACGAATCCAATTTGAAATTATACAGTTTTATTCATCCTTCATAGTGAATATCGTGGCATGGATGAGATGAATATCAGCTTTCATCTCATCCATGGCAACTATAGGGAGACGATTGCACAGAGCGCGATAGATCCTGGAGTGAAACACATCGCCATTTTGGAACATGTCGCGATTCTCCTCAATCTGATTGTAGTGGTACATAATATAGTGACAGAAAAAGGACAGAAATCTCAAAAAGATTCTGCCCTGTTTTTTAAATATTTTAAAACTCTTCGTATGTTCTCGGGTCTTGATTATTAGTACGCCCTGACTCACTGGTGAGTCCGGAAATTCTGTCCATTTCTTCTTCTGTCAATTGAAAATCAAAAATATCTAAATTATCACGCTGATGCTTTTGTGAAGATGCTTTTGGAATCGGAATCGCCCCAGACTGCGGAAATACGGGGTCAGGCTTGAGTTATTTTAAAATTGACTTATTACGTTCTTAACTTTTAAGTAACTCTTACCAAATCCTTGTAATATTCGCTGGGTCAATCTGTAATACTTTGGCTAACTGTGTTCTTGTCATTAGCTTCCTCTCTATTACTTCAAACAGCTATTTAGTGGTGTTGATACTGCTGGACGCACTAAACCAAAGCACTATTTGTCATTAAAATGACAAATAGTGCTTATTTATACTTAATTGAAATTTATTCCGGATTTACTTCAAGTATTTCCTTCATTGTAAGTTGTTGTATCAATCTCATTCATTATTTTACTAGTAGCAACGCCAGCGATCATGGCTCCGCTTACGTTCAGCGCAGTTCTTCCCATATCAATTAACGGTTCAATGGCTATCAGCAAACCGACGATCCCCACTGGCAAACCCATTGTGGAAAGTACGATCAGAGCTGCAAAGGTAGCACCGCCACCAACACCAGCAATTCCAAAAGAACCGATAGCAACAATAATCACAAGCTTAACCAGGAAAGCGAGATCAAGAGGATTAATTCCCACTGTAGGAGCAACCATCACTGCCAGCATTGCTGGGTATATGCCAGCACAGCCATTCTGTCCAATGCTTACTCCGAAAGAAGCTGATAAATTTGCATAACCTGAAGGAACCCCCAACTTATTAATCAGTGCTTGAATAGTCAGCGGAAGTGTTCCCGCACTTGTCCGGGATGTAAAGGCAAAAACCAGCACAGGTAGGACCTTTTTGACATAAGTAACGGGATTGAATCCCATTAAAGAGAGTATTATCAGATGCACTATAAACATAATAATAAGTGCTACATAAGAAGCAATTACAAATTGAATTAATTTGAAAATATCGGCGTAATTGCTTGTAGATACAAATTTAGTCATCAACGCCAACACTCCATAGGGCGTTAGTATCAATACAAAATCTACAAGCTGCATCACAATATCATTCGCTGTCTTGATCGCAATCACAAAAAATTCCGCTGATTGAGGCTTCGTTTTCTTAATGCCCAACACAACAATACCGATCAAGGTTGAGAAGAAAACTACGGATAATGTATCCGCGCTGCCTTGGCCAGTCATAGCATAAAAAGGATTAGTCGGAATGATTTCTATCAACTGCTGCTGCACAGGTTTGGTCTTAAATGAGGTAAATTTTCCTTCGACGCTTTTCGTAGCACCCAGTTCAGCCTCACCTACCTGCAACCCCTCTGCCGTCAAATGAAATGCTAAGGAAGACCCTGCTCCAATAACACCCGCAATAGCAGTAGTGAATAACAATATCCCGATGATTAGCCCTCCGGCTCTACTAAGGATTTTAATATCCTTCAGATTGGTGATAGCTGACGTGATCGATACGATAATCAACGGCATAACAATCATCTTGAGTAACCGTACATAACCCGATCCTATTACATCAAACCAACTATTTGATTGTTTGATGACGTCTGATGAACCACCAAAAATATTCTGCAATACACCGCCAAAGATAACGCCAAAGATAAGTCCTGTTATGACTCGTATCCCAAAACTTACACGCTTATGTTGCATATAATATAAAATGTACACGATTCCAAGTATTGCTAAGATATTGATGCTTACTGCTAAATAATTACTCATATTTCTCCTACCTTCCGTAAATAATTCATCTTGCGATTAAATTAGATTTCGCAATGACTTTTTAAAATACTATTGTTGATACGTATCTTTCATGCATAGATAACAACTATTTGCTCTTTTTCCCCTTAGATTATCTACCTTCTCAGTAAAAAGAAAAATAAAAAGGCCAAGGAAACGCTTAAGCGTTTTTTCCTTAGCCTTCAGTTTACTGATCAGCCAATATATATTTTACTTACGTAGTATAACATAATCTTTTATCTACGCCAATATTTTGGGAGGAACTTTTTGTTTTTAACTTTACAAGTCTATAAATCAGGCTATTTCCCCATTGATAAAATAGACGTTTAGCTCCAACGCAGTCCAGAATAAATACGGGGTCAGGCTTGAGTTATTTTAAAACTGACTTATTACGTTCTTAACTTCTAAGTAACTCTTGCCAAATTCTTGTAATATTCGCTGGGTCAATCTGTAATACTTTGGCTAACTGTGTTCTTGTCAT
>JARBUM010000255.1 GCA_029239675.1 Pelosinus sp.
TAGTTCTTTATTGTAGTTTTTCATTTCTTTATATAGTTCTTTTTCATGGTTATTTACTAAGTCTTTCTATAATATACCTACTATCTTTTTCCTACAAAAAGAACTCCGGCTGCTGTACCTTACCAGTAAAATCAAGTATTTGTAGGATCTTAGATCGAAGTTGCAAGAAATCGCCGCTATCTCGTTGCCTTCCTAATTCTTCATTCCGTCCAATATTAACATTAATAATTTCCTCAATCTTAGCAGGCCTTGGAGTCATAACAAAAACCCTATCGCTTAAATAAATGGCTTCATCCACATCGTGAGTTACCATAACCATAGTAGTACCCCTCTCCTTCCAGACCCTAAGTATTTCATCCTGCATATTCATTCTTGTAAATGCATCCAAAGCACCAAGTGGTTCATCTAGCAATAATACTTTAGGATGATTTACCAATGCTCTGGCAAGACTTGCACGTTGTGCCATTCCACCTGAGAGTTGATGAGGATAGGACTTTTCAAACCCTTCAAGACCAACTAAACGTATAAAATCTTGAACTTCATTCTTCTTCTCTTTATACACATGCCTGACTTTTAAACCATAAGCTATATTGTCATGAATATTGAGCCAAGGAAACAGTGTGGGATCTTGGAATACAAGCCCTCTTTCGTATCCGGGGCTTTTGATTGGCTGACCATCTAGTTCTATTTTTCCATTATTAGGTTCGCTTAAGCCTGCAATTAATCTTAGAAAAGTTGACTTCCCACAACCTGATGGACCAATAAGGCAAATAAATTCTCCCGCTTTAATATCTGCATTTAAATTGCTAAGGGCAATAATCTTCTCACCATCAGGTCTGGTAAATTCTTTTGAAATATTTCTTGCAGTTATATTTCCTAGTTCAGTATTTTTCTTAACTACATTAACCTCTACCATTTAATAACTCCCTTCTGCCAGCCAAGCAACTTATCTCTAACTTTAAATTGTACGGTTATGAATATATAGCAAAATCCTGCAATTAAGATAAGTCCTGCATAAACATTAGAATAGGCTATCATCTCTTTCTGCCAGTTAATGTACCAGCCAATACCTGCCTTAACACCAAACATTTCAGCAGCCATAAGTGCGACAAAGGAGCTACATGTTGCATTAAAAAATCCTAAGAACATGGAAGGAAGTGCATCGGGAATAGCAATTCGAAAAAGGTTTTGAACATTTGTGGCACCTAGTGTTGAGGATACTTCAAAATAGGATTGCTTCACACTTTGTATACCAGAACTTGTTAATATGGTAATCTGAAACCAAACACCAAAAGCAATTAAGAAAACTGCTGCCCACCTTGAAGTAGGAAATATAATAAGTGCTAGCGGTATCCAGGTTGATGAGGGAATAGGTCCAAGAATTCTTATCAAAGGATAGATCCAATAATTCCAGTTCTTACTCCATCCAACTAAAATACCTGTAATAATACCAATAACTGTTCCAAATAACAAACCTTCAATTAGTAGAGTAAAAGAACTGGCTAGACATTTTATAAGCAGACTCCTATCCTCCACATATACATTTAGAACTCTGTTAAGACTGGGAAAATATATTTGAGGTAATAATAAGAATTTAACAGTTACCAAATTTAGCACAGTAACAAATACTAAGGTTCCTCCCAAAAACCAGCCTTTAGCCGCATACCGGTTCCTAATGGTTTCATGAAACAGAGAAATCAGTAACAGTAATAAAGAAACTACTGTAAATACTATTATTACACTTCTGAAATTTGTTAATGTTCTGTATTTTGCATCCATATGGTTAGGGATGAGTATATCTGTAAGAAGAGCAATTATTAAAGTTATACTGGGAATGGCTGATCTGTAGTCAAAACGGATCTTTTTATTACTTTTAATTTCTTTTATTTCAGCCATAATTTATTCCTCCCTTTTAAATATTTGATTTTTATAGAATTTAATTATTTTTAACATAGCTTTATCAATGGATCCTGAATTTGTAAGAGGAATAAAACCATAATGAATCAATAATTTCTCAGATTTTCCTCCTATTTGTTTAATCAAAATAATCTGACAGTCATTCAGTGCCTTAATTTTCTCAATGATATTATCATCCAGATGACTTCTGCATTGTTCCTGATGAGCAGTAATTCTATTTTCTATCAATACAGCTTCATCACTTTCTTGACTTATTTCGATTATTTGAAAACGGCCGCAGGTTCCAAAGTGCTCTGTTATGTTTTTACCGTCACTGGTACCTATAGCCACACGGTACTTCATAAAACACCTCTTTCTAACTGTTAGCAACCATTTATGCTAATTAATACCAGATTCTGCTTTTTTCATAAAGGACCGTATTAAACAGCTCTGTAGATAAATATCGTTCTCCAGTATCTGGTAATATAGCTAACACCGTCTTACCTTTGTTTTCCGGTCTTTTTGCCACGAGTGCTGCTGCAAAAGCTGCAGCACCAGAAGATATTCCTACCAAAAGTCCTTCCTCTCTTGCAAGAACTCTGGAAGTATCTATTGCTTCTTCATTTCTTACTTTATATATTTCATCAATTACAGATAAATCTAGTATGCCCGGAAAAAATCCTGCGCCAATACCCTGAATTTTGTGAGGTCCTGGATTTCCTCCTGAAAGTACGGGGGAAGCTGTTGGCTCTACTGCAATTATTTTAATATTGGGGTTTTTCTCCTTTAAGTAAGCAC
>JARBUM010000256.1 GCA_029239675.1 Pelosinus sp.
TGCTACGCATGGACATAATCTTACAGATGATGCTAAGAAGGAAATGGCGATCAAGTTTAAGGCGAATTTATTTATCACAGGGCATACTCATGTAGCAGTGCTGGAAAAAAATAATAATATTGTGTATTTGAATCCAGGATCGCCAGCGATGTCCAAGAGAGCCGATGGACTTGGTACATTTGCTAGGTTAACAGGAGATACTATTGAGGTTTTAGATGCTGCGAGTGGGCAAGTTTTAATGTCAGAAAGGTTATAAAGGGAGGGAATCATGGGAGACCATATTACAAGGGCAACTATAGTGGGGGGAGTGCGGGCTTTTGCTGCAGTGACTACAACCCTAGTAGAAGAGGCTAGAAAACGCCATGATTGTTATCCAGTAGCAGCTGCTGCTTTAGGACGGACTATGACTGGAGCTCTATTATTAGCTGCAAATCTTAAAACAAATGAGAGCATTACAATAAAAATTAGTGGAGATGGTTCTCTAGGTGAGGTTGTTACTGATGCTCATGCCAATGGAAGCGTTCGTGGATATGTTAAAAATCCACATGTCCACTTACCCTTACGAGAGGGGAAGTTAGATGTTGGTCATGCCGTTGGTAAAGGGCAGATATCTGTTACTCGATTTACAGGTTTAAAACAGCCTTTTACAGGTAGTGCAGAATTAGTGAGTGGTGAAATAGCTGAAGATATTACTAATTACTTATATATTTCAGAGCAAACTCCGTCAACAGTAGCTTTAGGTGTCTTAGTGCAGCCGGATATGATTGTTACTGCGGCTGGAGGATTTATGGTACAGGCGTTACCCAATGCTGATGATGAGGTTTTAAGTAAGATTGAAAAAAATATAGCTTTATTACCGTCCATTTCCCAATTGATAAGCGAGGGATTAGATGCAGCTGGTATTATAAATCGAATATTTGCTGGATTAGCAGTTACCATTTATGAAGAATTTCCTTTGGAATTTAAATGTACTTGTTCCTTGGAAAAAGTACAGAAAGTGCTGGTTAGTCTCGGTGCAGAAGAGATCAACGACATTTTAGCTGAAGATGGAGAAGCTGAAGTTTGTTGCCCTTTTTGTAGTGCTAAATATCAATTTAATAAAAGTAGTTTAGAAGAAATAATTGACATAATTGAAAAACAATAGAAAGACTGGGGTGTACAATGAAAAAAGTACTTTATGCTTTGCGTAAAGTACTTTTTCATTGTATAATTAAATTTTCTAAAGTAATTTAGAAATATCAGCAAGAGGAAAAATCATCAGATGAACAGCAGAAAAATAACAAAATGATGATGATGATAATAATAGACCAATTACCACCACGGCCGTTGCCATTACCTCCAAACCCGAAGCCCATAATTATTCCTCCTTTTTTCATGCGTATTCTTGTGACTTACTACATTGTATGCTTACTAGACAGAGTAGGTGATAATTGAACGAATAATCTTAGTTAAAGGAAAGCAACATTAGGTATACATATGCAGGAGTTTATAATTTCTCGACGAATCTTGTACATACAATTAGGAAGGAAGAGAGAGTTGCAGATGATAGTTAAAAATGCTTTAGAACAGATTGAGGTCTTAGTACGTAATCTCAAAAAGGAAAATAATACGGAAAGGCTATTATGCTATTCTGCGGTTATTACCATACTTAATCGCATAGAAGATATTACAAAAGAAGAGAGGATACCCAATTACGTAATCTATAAAAAGGATTTATTGGAAAATTGCGAAAAAATTTGCGAATTAGAGGACAACATTGGAGATGTTGGTCAACTTATTGGAAAGGCATTAGTAGCAATCCGTAATTTAAAGTCCTATCAATGTTTTAATGTGGATAATCATCATATTTAATTGTTGAATCAATATAAGATTAAAAATTTTCATTGGGTTATCCTAGCGATGGGATAACCTTTTTACGATTTAGAATGGGTATGGTGGGATTAGTAAGTACATTTATTAGCTCTTTTATGAATTAAAGTAGGCAAAAGAGGAATTTTATTATGCGAAATAGAAAACAATACCAGGAGAAATCTGTTTTCTTTTTGGGGTGTATGTATTGCAATAGAAGATATTATAGATGGAATCATTGAAAAATAAGAATAGCGATTAATCCGCCATTTCTAAACTATTTCACTATATGGGTTTATCAATCGTGAATGTATAGTTGTTTTTTTGAAAGTACACTTATAGAAATAAAGGAGGATATTGTGGATAAGACATTAGTATGGTTAAAGAAAATATCGGAGGTTCCTGGAGTATCGGGATTTGAGCAACGTGTAAAGGATTTACTGTTAGAAAAAGTCAATAATCATGTAACGGTATCCTATGATAAGTTAGGCAGTATCATATTTGAAAAAGAAGGTCAACAACCTGGGCCTAAAATTATGCTAGCCAGTCATATGGATGAAATTGGATTTATGGTAAAAAATATTACCAAAGAAGGTTTTATTAAATTTGTCACTCTAGGCGGTTGGTGGGAACAAGTTATGCTAGGGCAAAAAGTTACATTATTATCTGCCAAAGGCGATATTCCAGGTGTTATTGGTAGTAAGCCGCCTCATGTTCTGACTCCTGAAGACCGCAAGAAGGTCGTACAAAAGCGTGAGATGTATATTGATGTTGGGGCTAGTAGTGAAGAAGAGGCTAAAGTTAAATTTGGAATTCGTCCTGGTGATGCGATTGTTCCATAT
>JARBUM010000257.1 GCA_029239675.1 Pelosinus sp.
CAGGAAATAAACACCCTAAAAGAGTTAGGTGTGAAAATAGAAACCAATATGGTTATAGGGAAAGTACTCTCTATTGATGAGTTAATGGAGGAGTATGGATTTGAAACTATATTCATCGGTTCTGGAGCAGGTTTGCCAAGATTTATGGGGATTCCGGGTGAGAATTTAAAAGGCGTATACTCTGCCAATGAATACTTAACTAGGGTTAATTTAATGAAAGCTTACCAATCCTTGTCTTCCACTCCTATTCAAAAAGCAGATAAAGTAGCAGTTGTTGGAGGCGGAAATGTAGCAATGGATGCTGCAAGATGTGCTAAGAGATTGGGAGCAAAAGAGGTTTATATTGTTTACCGTAGATCAGAAGAGGAACTTCCGGCAAGATTAGAGGAGATAGAACATGCCAAAGAAGAAGGGATACAATTTAAACTTTTAACAAATCCTGTTGAAATTCTAGCTGATGATAAAAAGTATGTTAAGGGAATAAAATGTGTGGAAATGATGTTAGGTGAGGTAGACGAGTCTGGCAGACGAAGTCCTGTTTTAAAGGAAAACTCAGAGTTTGCATTAGATGTAGATTGTGTAATTATGTCAATAGGTACTTCTCCAAATCCATTAATTAAATCTACTACCAAAGGATTAGATACACAAAAGTGGGGAGGCATTATTGTAGATGAATCTACAGGATTAACCTCTAGGCCAGGTGTTTATGCTGGTGGAGATGCTGTAACAGGAGCTGCTACGGTTATTCTTGCCATGGGAGCCGGTAAAGCTGCGGCTAAAGCTATGAAAAAGTACATGGAATCATTATAAAATAGAAAAACATTTTAACAAGATTGTTAAATTATAGATTAAGTAAAAAATGCAGAATAAACTGTAAACATTAGGGGAACCTAATTATTTACAGTTTATTCTGCATTTTTATTGTATTAGTTTATGAAATATGCACAATAAAACTAGAGCAGACAGGTTCGCTTTGGTAGTATTAATAAAAATGACTTATACAAATGGTATAAGTTTGATATTATATTGACAAAATACATTAAAAAACAACTAAAACCAGGCGTGCGATTGTGCTTTTTGTCTATTTTGCCATTGTAAACCCAAAATTCGTATGCTATAATCACTAACTGTATTAAAAATTACTAAGATAAGGTGACTATTATGAATGGCATATCTACATTAATTCTATTTCCATTAGCAGCATCCGGTGTTTTATTTCTTGTCAAAGAGGATAAAATTAGGGGCGCATTGGTAAAAATCTTTGCTCTAATAGTGGCAATACTGACACTAATCGTAACTTTTCAAAATTTCAATTCTGGAATTTCGTATCACTACCCAGGTGAAGAAGTTATCAATTTAATTTTAATGGGATCAGAAGCTCTTTTAGCGGCATACATAATTTATCTGAGCATTAAGAATAAGAAATATCTTATAACATTATTTGCTGCTATCCAGACCCCCTTAATATTGTGGTTCGAAATAACGCATGAAAAAGGGCTAGAAGTTGAGAATAGTATTGTATTTGACAAACTTACGGCTGTAATGATTTTGGTAATCGGAATTATTGGTAGTCTTATTTGCCTTTATACCGTAGGTTATATGAAGTGGTATCATAAACATCACAAAGAATATAAAGAAAGAAAATCCTTTTTCTTTGCTGTATTATTTTTGTTTCTTTCAGCTATGTTTGGTCTAGTATTAAGTAATAATATGACCTGGATTTATTTTTGCTGGGAGATTACAACATTTTGCTCATACCTGCTTATTGGGTATACAAAAACAGAAGAAGCTAAAAATAATGCCTTTCGGGCTCTTACCATTAATTTAGGTGGTGGACTTAGCTTTGCAATAGGAATTGTTCTTATTGGCTTAAAATATAATACAATTGAGTTATCAGAATTATTAGCCATAAAACCAGATGCGGTGGTTTTAGTGCCGGTATTTTTCCTTTGTATTGCAGCACTTACAAAGTCAGCACAGTTACCTTTTTCATCTTGGCTTTTAGGAGCTATGGTAGCACCAACTCCTTCCTCTGCATTACTCCACTCTGCAACTATGGTTAAGGCAGGTGTTTATCTTATTATAAGATTATCTCCATTCCTAGGTAATACTTCCGTGGGAGGAATCGTTACAGGAATAGGGTGCATTACATTTATGATGTGCTCTCTTATTGCAATTTCCCAAAGTGATGGTAAGAAAATTCTTGCCTATTCCACTCTTGCTAACCTTGGATTAATTGTAATATGTGCTAGTGTAGGTACTCAAGAGTCCTTATGGGCAGCTATACTGCTTGTTATATTCCATGCAATTTCCAAATCCTTGCTGTTCTTATCAGTGGGATCTGTTGAACATCAGATAGGTAGTAGAAATGTTGAAGATATGAGTGTTTTACTCCATGTATCGAGAAGGCTGTCATTATATATGATTATTGGAATTGCAGGCATGTTCTTAGCACCTTTTGGTATGTTGGTTTCCAAATGGGCTGCTATGAAGGCTTTTATTGATTCAAATCATGTATTAACTGTGATTGTAATTGCTTTTGGTAGTGCAGCAACTTTATTCTACTGGACAAAATGGCTGGGCAAATTAGTATCTAATGCTAATTTAAAGAAACAAAAGAAGCATACATTCTATGTTGAAGAGGAAGCACCTATTTTTATCCAAGCAATTTTGG
>JARBUM010000258.1 GCA_029239675.1 Pelosinus sp.
TTAGCTCACGAGTAATTGTATGAATAAGGTGCTATGCTACGGTATAGCACCTTATTTATTGTAATTAAATCTTACTACCTTAGACAATAATTTGTCAAATATATCACATATATACTATTGACTTTACCTAATGTTTTTTTACTCTGCATTATTCTACATTTTACATCTTATATATGTATATTTATTGAAAACTACTTATAATCACTGGTGCCATACAGGGATTAGATTTAAAATAGATATAGGTAACATTATGTTTGTGCTGAATTAGGTGAAAAGAGGGGGTACTAAATGAAAAAGAAGGGACTCCTGCATAAAACGAAGTTTTGCGTCTTAATCATTCTTGTTTTATGTATTCAAATACTAGGATCCAATCAAATACCAATCACATCTATTGTTAAAGCAGCTGAGAGTAGTAACGAACCAATGCTAGAGGTAGTAACACCGGTAGCAAATCAATTTTTTAAAACTGGCAATCTTACTATTTCTGGTACAGTTTTTAATGTAATTCCAGGGCTGTCTATTAAGATTATAGATAATAATATAGAAATAAATAATATTGAAGTAATTGAAAGTGCTTGGAGTATTGCGGTTGAAGTAAAAGAAGGTCCTCATAATATTGATGTTGTACTCATAGATTCTCAAGGAGAAACAATTGACACCGAGATAATTAACAATCTTACAATTGATACAAAATCCCCTTCAATTGAATTTGTTAATCTGAGTAATGGAACCATAGCTAATTCGATTGAGTTAAAAACGGAACCTAATGCGGCGGTGAAAATTTGTTTGGACTGTACTGACTCTGAAAATAGCAATGGAACATGGATTAATGTCCCCAAAAATAGTGAAGGCAAATGGATATATTGGAACTCACAGTTGCAAAATAGGGACTATACGGTTTATGCAAAATCGACCGATTTAGCCGGAAATATTGCCTTAACAGAACCGATTACTTTTACTTTGGATACTATACGACCGGTTATTTTACTAGATCCTAATGTATTGACTTATACAGAAGATATGACGCATGTTCCAGTAAACACAGATATAAAATTTACCGTTTCGGATGCAAATGGTTTAATTGCTTCCGCCATTGAAAATAGTATTATAATTACAGGTAATGGTGAACCCGTTTCTGGTAAACCTCAATATGATCAGAAAACAAATGAGATAGTATTTGTCCTAGACCCTGAGGTGAAATCCTTATCTTATAGTACTAAATATCATGTCTTTATTAGCCCGTTAGGAGTGGTTGATAAGGCAGGTAACAGTGCTTTCCCTCGATTCTGGTCTTTTACAACAGAAAGTATGCCACCTATTAAAGATATAAAAAGTCAGAAAGAACATTATGAAATATTATATAATAGTGAAGACGAAAAGATAAAAAGGGAAACACCTCATACGGTTTATGCAAATAATGTGAATGTATGTATTAATTGTCATAGCACACACGAAGCAAGTAATCCCAATCTACTAGATCAGAAAAGAAATGCTGATGATAAACAGACAAAATTAACTGTTGATAACTACTGTATGGCTTGTCATGACGGAACTGTAGCCCCTGTGCCTGAAAATAGCCAAGCCACACACAAGCATACAGCAGCCATTGATATTTCGGGGCAACCAAGTGGCAGCTCTTGTGCAAGCTGTCATAACCCACACTTAGATTGGTCGAGTGAAAACCCTAACCTATTGCAGGATCATACCATTTATACTCATGCCAGCACCATAAAAGTAGATGGCCAACCTGTTGGAACAATTAGTAATAAGGAAAAATTATGTGAGGCTTGTCATGAATCAGACGGCGCTCAAACGAAAACTGGTGTAGAATATCTGGTCTTCCAATACAAAAAAACATTCAGTGCCACAGGAGTAAGAGAAAATTACGAGCTCTGTTTGCGATGCCACAATGCAGTAGTAGAAGAAAAAAATGATAAAGTGACCGACATTGATATCTATTATGAATACTTACCTAATGATATTGCGGAAAACGACCTAACAGCAGATGAAATTAATCTTCGGAAAATTTCCGCTAGTTCCGGTCATGTTATTAAAGCTCTGGATGGTACACCTTTAGCAGGTCATCTCCCTTGTGCAGAATGCCATGATACCCATGGTTCAAATAATATTAAACAGCTAAAGGAACAACTTGGTCATGAACAACTTGGAACAGAAAATAAACAAAGCTTCCAAGCGAAGACTGGTGGATGGGATGCATTAAAAGAGCGGTCGTTTTGTTTAACCTGTCATAATGGTGAAACTGGATTGTACGGTATAACAGTTAAAGCATTGCCACCGCTTCCTCAGGATTCAGATGGTAAGGACCAAACTGGACATAACAATACTAGTCAAGAATCCTGTGCTTCCTGCCATACAGATAGCTATAATAAAGATGACCGAAGCTTTGATGCAGAAGCATTTAGAGAGTCTGCACATGCTCCCAAAAAAATACCTAAATAATATGAACCTAAGCAACCAACAGTCTTAAAGCTGTTGGTTGTATTACTTATATCCTATAAAAGGATAAAATTCTTATGCCTAACAAATGCTAAATAAAAAAGCAAGTATATCACCCCTTTAACACGGTAAACTAACAATATTTACATACTATTACCCTCGTGCTATACTCACTCTCGGTAAAAAAATGAAAATGCGCCGTCTAGCGCAACCG
>JARBUM010000259.1 GCA_029239675.1 Pelosinus sp.
AGAGCAGGGATCTTATGAACCGAAGAATTCAGTTCTATATAAGAAATGGTTTCAAGCAAAGTAAGGTATGGAGTCGCGTCTTTACCGATGAATATATGATTATTTATTACAATGCGAAGCCTCATTTGGGTGAGGATGATCTGGTTATGGAACTGAAGCAACTGTATCAAGAAATATTTGGACAAGAGGTCTGCCACAATCGAGTTCACGTCAGGTTGACCTAACCCCTGCGAGGGTAGCAAGAGGATAAACTGTAAATTATTATTGCTTCAAGGTGGAAATTGAAGTTAAATGTTACTTAAAAGAGGTGATTCACTTTTGTTTACTAAGGCGAGCTACAGATTATTTATATTATCTTGTTAATGCAAAGGAGTTTATCAGCCCATGATTAGTTACAATTTAACCGGTCAAATGGCGGTAGTTGATGGGGTCATCCCACCGGAGGGCTGCTGACCATACGAATACTTCGGTGCGTACATGATCTCAGAATTAGACACTACTAATTTTGAAGGGAATGTATTGTATGCAAAAAATAAATGACATGACGAAAGGTGCGCCGTTTAATCTTTACGTCAGATTTTCTATTCCAATGATATTAAGCAATGTCTTTTATCAGTTATACATTTTGGTGGACGGTATTGTAGCTAGTAGACTTATTGGATTAAATGCTTTTGCGGCTATAAGCGCTGCTGGATTCTTTTATTTGTTTATATTAGAAGCTGTAATGGGTTTCTCTCAAGGAGCAGGCATTCGATTTGCACAACTTTACGGGGCAAAACGTTATGATGAAGCAAGAAACAGTACCGCCATATCGATTATGCTCGCATTTCTTATTGGTGCGTTCCTTAGTATTTTGTGCTTTTTTATAACCATACCGGTGCTGACGGCAATGAACACACCTAAAGAAATAATCAAAGGTTCCGTGACATACCTTTACTGCATGTTTGCAGGGCTAATTCCAACTTTTCTATATAAAATTGTCAGTTCAATCTTTTTCGGCATGGGAGACAGTAAAACACCGCTAGTCGCGTTAATATTGGGCTCAATTATAGACACTGTATTTACGATAGTATTAGTGCTGGTAACACCTTTAGGAGTTGCCGCAATTGGTATCTCAACCATATTAAGCCAGCTTGTCGCCTGTATGTATCTATTCTTGCACATGTTTAGGAATAAAGAAATGCGCTTATCACGTGGCTATTTCCGAATAAGATTTACAGCAGTATCGGAATTACTAGGCATAAGTTTACCTATCTGTGCGCGTAATGCAGTCTCTGCACTCGGCGGAGTAGTTATTCAATATGTTGTTAATGGTTATGGTGTGGCCTTTATTGCAGGCGTAGCAGCTGCTAAAAGACTATATATTATTCTTTTCATTATCGCAGATGCAATGGAACCTGCAATTGGTACATTTATAGCGCAAAACTTTGGAGCGCGAAAGTTTATCCGGGTAAAAGATGGTATGCAAACGGCAAAACGAATAATGCTTATTAGCTCTATAAGTATCATGGTTTTAATGTTTGTCATTGGACAATGGTTTTTGAGTTTAATGATAGGGAATGATGCGGAAATAGCTATGGTATCAAAAGTAGCGTTAGGTCAATTACGTGTATGCCTTTTATTTCTGCCTATGCTTTATCTGTTGATATTATATCGTTCCGGGTTACAAGGAATGGGGAAAACAACAACTACACTTGTTTCAGGAATTATAGAAGGTGGATTGCGGATCGTTGCTATATTTCTCTTGCCGCTTTTCCTTGGAAAGATTGGAGTTTACATCACTGAAGTCATAGCTTGGCCGGTATGTGCTGTTCAATTGTTTTTTGCATATTCGGTTGCGTATCGTCAGGAGCTACAGGCTAAAATTATCTAACAAAGCGTTATATCTTTGCATTACAAGTAAATGCAGGCGCTACCCACAACCAGTTTTTGAAATAAATATGGGTTTCTCGGCAATTATTATAGTGCCGACACAATTATAGTTTACCGGCGTAAGCTTCAGGTTATCTGAACTTACGCCAGTTGCTTTTTCTGTTTATAGGTCCATGGCCAGCCTATCACAATAAGAAGTCCAAGCTGACTTAATACCAGTTTCTATACCGCTGCGTCCATTTTCTGATTACATTCCTAGATGCTAGGTACAGCACTTTTTCATGGGATGTATTAAATGTTGTTCTCTTTGACAATCTGCCTTAATTGTTTCTTTACAATTGCCATATAAAAACCACAACTTTTACACTACCTTCATTAATCAATAGTATCAATATCTATTAAATACACATCAGGTCGATTTGTAAGCTTTGCGGTGAAGTCGGTTAGTTCTTTTCGGATTGTTGCAATAACCTTTTTATCAAAGCATTTTATAATTTCATTTTGATAATGATGAGCGTCATTTTCTAAAAACCCGATTTCATCTATCACTATTAGTTCGTCACTGCTTTGATAGCATTTGGTTAAAATATTTACTCCAAGATGATCAAAGGTATCGGACAGAGGAAGTAAGGAAGTGCCTGCCTCGTCCCTTACGGCGATTATTCCATTGATGTCAGGATTATTGATATCACTAAGAATGACACATTTTGGGGCATGCTTATCATCACGGATTGCATAAGTAATAATTCCTCCAAAGGAAGCTTCCTCTTTGAGGATTT
>JARBUM010000260.1 GCA_029239675.1 Pelosinus sp.
AATTTGGCTTTAAAGGCAGGTGCAACGTCAGTACTTGTAGTAGGTCCATATTATAGTGCCTGCAACCAGGAGGATGTATTTAACTATTATGATAATCTCTTAACAGATGTAAAAGGACCACTTTATATCTATAATTACGAAGATCGTACTGGTTATGATGTAACAGTGGACACCATTTTGCGCCTACTAGCTAAGCATGACCATCTAGAGGGTATGAAAGATACGCATGCCGTGCTTCGACATACTCAAAAGTATATTCAGCTCGTAAAATCTAAGTATCCGAATTATATTGTTTATACTGGATATGATAATAATTGCATTCCAACGGTTATTTCCGGTGGCGATGGTTGTATTGGCGCGTTATCTAATGTATATCCATCGCTATGTTCTGAGGTCATAGAATCTCTTCGTAAAGAAGATTTGAGTCAAATTGTAAAAGCGCAACGATCGATTGATGAAAGAATGCGTTTTTATGAAGTCTATACACCATTTAATCCCGTGATGAAGTGGGCTATGGCAGAGTTAGGCACAGGTATGCAGGAAAACTGCAAAGCACCATTGACTGCGCTGACTGAAGAAACAAAAGCTTCTTTGTCTAATTTTGCGGATCAGTTATGGCGTAATAAATAGGATATTAGTGTATTTTCAATGATATAGAACGAACTTAATATGAAAAAATAGTAAACAGCTATTTGTCTGATGATAGACAAATAGCTGTTTTTGTGTTTTGCAGGGAATATATTTATTCATCCCCTAACCATACCTGTCGCAGTAAATGAACCGCGGGATAAATATCCTCAAGTGCGATACCACCATACCCTAGTAGAACAGTCCCAAAAGGGGCATCTTTTGGATTCAGCCACAAATTTCCTGCAGGATGGATTAGAACCCCTATTTGAAGTGCACGCATTACAAGTTCCTGCTCTGGCAGATGTGACTTTACTTGAACCAGAAGATGCAAGCCTGCATTTTCTCCCGAAATTGAAACAGCTTCACCAAACTCATGTGTAAGAGCTTGAATAAGAATATCACGCTTTTTCTTCATATGCCTAGTGATTTTTCTTAAATGACTTCCCCATTCGCCTTCTTTTAAGAATAACTCTAAAGGCTTTTGTATTAAAAAGGATACAGAACAAGGGAAATGTTCTACCGTTAAGAGAAATTGATCCATCAGTTTTTGCGGAAGAACCATATAGGCAACCCGTATGGATGGTGAGAGTATCTTCGAAAAACTTCCAATATATACGACTTGCTCTGGAGCTAATGCTTGTAATGCCTGTATGGGTCTAACGTTATATCTAAGGTGGCAGCTATAGTCATCTTCGATAATGATAGCATCAGATTGATAAGCCCACTCCACAAGTTCAAGACGTCTGGTAATAGGCATGATATTTCCTGTAGGAAATTGGTGTGAAGGGGTTACATATACTGCTTTTGCATCAGTCATACGTAATTGTTTTACTTGTAAGCCATGTTTTTTTACTGGTATTGGAATTACACGAAAGCCCATATTAGAAAAAATAGAACGTGCTGCCCAAAACCCTGGGTTTTCTATCGCAATAGTAGTAGTTGAGGGTTGGATCAGCTGACAGGCAAGAGTAAGACAGTATTGGGTTCCAGGGCCAATAACAATCTGATTTGCAGTGCATTCTACCCCGCGATACTCCCTCAAGAACTCTGAAATGGCTGTTCTCAGTCCAGGCTCTCCTTCTACTGGTCCGTAATTCATGATTTGCTCTTTATCATCGCGCAAGCATTTATTGGTTAATTGCCTCCATTTTCTAAAGGGGAAAATAGTCGTCTCTAGCTTACCATATTGCAAATTATATTTTGGAGCTGTTAATGGCTCGCTCAAAATAACTTCTTCTTTTGCTTTTGTTTCCATAAACACAGGTATATTACTATTGTCTAGCGCTTCTATATAATAGCCACTGCGTGATTTTCCCACAAGATAACCCTCTGATACAAGTTGCTGATAGGCCATATCCACCGTGTTTCTGCTGACACATAGCTCTTTTGATAGGTGGCGACTTGACGATAGTTTTGTCCCAGGTTTTAAATCTCCGCTAAGTATATCTTTGCGGATTTGTTGGTAGAGTTGAGAGTATAACGGCTTTCCATTTTTGCCACTTAAAACAAACATAATAATGCTCCTATGTAATATTTGGCAGGTATTTTAAACTAGTTATTGTTTCATCTGGTATTTAATCATTAATTTGGCTATAATCATTTGCAATGTTAACAAGAAAGTATCCACTTCTTCTATTGTGTTATAAGTAGAAAAACTAACGCGAATGGCACTATTGGCTAAAACTTCACTTATTCCGGCTGATAACAAAACACGTGAAGGCTTAGCACTTTTAGATGAACAAGCAGAACTTTTAGAGACATAGATATCTTCACTTTCTAGGGCAAGTAGTAATTCTTCCGACTTAAGGCCAGGAAGAGAGAAGTTAATAATATGGGGAGCCCCAATCTTACTTTGTTTTTGGGGACCATTCAGTATACAACCTGGTATTTCTATAAGGCCATCTAGTAAGTATTGTTTAAGATTAGATAGATAACTATAATTATCCTTCTGTTGTAGGTGTTGTTTTTGCATTGCTTTGCTCATAGCTACGATACAAGGGACATTTT
>JARBUM010000074.1 GCA_029239675.1 Pelosinus sp.
CAATGCTGACTGATCTGCTAGTAGCTGAGCTTCTAGCTCTGGCTTATTAATATGAGCAATGATTTGTCCTACTTGCACCGTATCACCAACTTGAATGGTTAGCTGTGACATATAGCCATTCACCTTAGGCACAACGTCAGCAAGAGTCACTTCAATGGTGCCAGTAGCCGTGATGCCCTTTTCTTGTTTAAGGAAAAGTTTATAACCAGCCCCAGCTATTAATAAGAAAAAAACAACTACAATCACAAGAATCTTTTTATTCATGCTCTTTCCTCCTTAAAATACCATTTAGAAAGGTATCCAATGCCTGAGCAGTATACTCTTCTCCTATTTTTTCGGATGAGGATGTAAATTCTAAGAAGATAGGCTTACCAATAAAGAAAAAATTCATAATTCCTGCCAAGGATACGATTGCAAAATCACGATTTAAATCGGGTTTAAAATCTCCCGCTGCAATACCTTCTTCAAGGGTCGCATGGAGAAAGCGAAATATACGGGAAATGTATTTTTTAATCACAGCTTCACAACAAGGAGTAGGGTTGATAATCTCACTAATAATGAAGCGAGTTAAATAAGGACGCTGTTGATGAATGACAGCGATATTCTTCGCATACAGAGTAATACTTTCGATAGGTGATGCAGGAGGTATCTCTTCAAACATCCTCAACATCTGAGCAATTAATATAAATTGCTCTTCCAACACTTCTTGATAAAGACCTTCTTTACTACCAAAATAGTAGGAAATAAGAGCACTGTTGACCTTGGCAGTTCGTGCCAGCTCACGTATGGATACAGTATTGAATCCCTTCTGGGCAAAGAGTTGAGTAGCCGTTTCAATTAGTTTAGTCCGAGCATCTTTTTCCATATAAATTTTCCCTTCTATATTCTTAATTAATCGATTGATTAAAACGTATCATACTTACCACATGTTGTCAATCTGTGGACTTACTGAAAAAAATGCTGTCATGTCCTCATTTTAGCTAACAGCCTAAACGCTGGTCCCTGTTATTATCGGTGGAGGTTTAGTGCCTAATGTCGGAGCATTAATAACGAGGGAACCAGCGCGACCCATCCTTATATTCTCACCTAGTTATCACTAAAACGTACAATATCATCCTCACCCAGATAGTTGCCATTTTGAACCTCGATGATTTGGAGAGGAAATTTCCCAGGGTTCTCAAGACGGTGCATGACTGTCTGAGGAACAAAAATACTTTCATTCTCATGCACTAGTTGTTCCACAGTGCCGATGGTGACTTTTGCTGTACCGTCAATCACAATCCAATGTTCACTGCGGTGATAGTGCATCTGCAAACTAAGCACCTCACCTGGATTGACAACAAGTCTCATCAGTTTATAACCTTTTCCAAAGCCTAGCACAGTATAAAATCCCCAAGGATGATAGACAGTTGTATGTTCATCTGCTTCTATCCGCCCTCTCCCTTTTAGTTCACCCACTAACGTTTTTACCTTCTGTGACTCACCTTTCTTGGCTACTACAATCACATCATCTGTTTCTACAACCAAAATATCTTCAAGGCTAAGGCCGGCAATCAGTCTGCTATGCCCTAACATTAGTGTATTGGAACAATCAATCGGAATACAATCTCCCTGTAGAGCATTGCCATCCTCATCCTTTGGCAAGACATCATAAATCGCATCCCATGAGCCGATATCATTCCATTCTGCTGTAATAGGCAACATCACCAACTCTTCTGATTTTTCAGCGACTGCATAATCAAGGGAAATGGATGGCATTTTAGAAAAATTTGTTTTCATTTCCTCTAAGCCCTTTGCAGCCAATGTATATACATCTAGCTGATATTTCTCTAATTCACCCATAAAACAATCAATTGTAAAGGCAAACATGCCCGAATTCCAATAATAATTACCAGCAGCGAGATATAACTCTGCGGTCTCTTGATCTGGTTTCTCGCTAAAAGACTGAACGGTAAAAGCATCACCAAATGCTTTGCCTGCCTGTATATATCCATATCCTGTTTCTGGGCTGCCTGGCTTTACTCCAAGGGTTACAATCTTACTCATTTTTGCTAGCCTTATCGCTTGATGAAGGTTTTCATTAAAAATATCCTGAGGACGAATCACATGATCAGAAGGCGTTACATATAAAATTTCATCTGCCTTGCATCCCAGTACATCAAGACAATATCTTGCTGCCAAGGCCACTGCTGGTGCTGTATTGCGCGCTACTGGCTCTAACAAAATATGTGCGTCTTGCGCCTTGGCAGCAATAAGTTCCGTTCTGACATGATGAATATACTCCTGATTTGTTACTATGACCATATCGCAGGACTTAACTATGGGTAAAAAACGCAGGATAGTTCGGGCAAGTAAAGACCGTTCTTCATTTAATTTTAGAAACTGCTTAGGAAACCGAGTACGGGAAAGGGGAAATAAACGACTGCCTCCGCCGCCAGCAAGAATAATGACTTTCATAAGATCATGACCTTCCTTTCCATTCAATTAAAGACATTTGAAGCGTGAAGACACGAAGAGTCTGAAGAAGAAGTAAGAATATGATCCTTTTCGTATATCTTCGTATCTTCACGTTTCATTTTTTTAGCCCCCATATTTACAAGAAACGATTAGACATAATACACTGATACCGAAAATAAATCGGCATAGTAGATACTATGCCGATTCTTATCACTATATAATATGATATTGTCAGTTACTCATTTTCTTTGCTCACATATAGTAATTACTGGTAAAACTAGGCAATAACTAAACGATAAGCAAAATCTCGGCTCTCTGTAGATTCTAATTTATTCTCAATAGCCAAAGCCTTCAAAACATCGACTATGGCAGGATCAAACTGACTCCCCTTGCAACGTACCGTTTCCTCAATGGCTTCACAAATACTAAGGCCTGACCGATACGTCCTTATCGTTGTCATGGCATCAAAAGAATCGGCTACTGCTACAATCCTGGCCCCTAAAGAAATCTCTTCGCCACACAATCCATCAGGATAACCCTTACCATCAAAACGTTCGTGATGATGCCGTACAATGTCTGCAACAGAACGAAAAACTTTAATCTTTCCTACAATGGTTCCCCCAATTTCAGGATGCTGACGAATGGTGTCAAATTCGTCTTCTGTTAACTTTCCTGGCTTATTTAAAATAGCATCTGGAATACCAATCTTACCAATATCGTGTAAATGAGCACCAATATGAATTCGTTCCTGTTCCATCAATGGCAGTCCCATGGTTTTCGCCATTAATAAGGAAAGCCCTGCTACTCGCTGGGAATGGCCGCACATACACGAATTTTTAGCATCCAATGCAGTCGATAAAGCATCTACAATATCATGTAAATCGTCTAAAGTAACTAAGTTTAACAAGATATATCTCGCTCCTTCATCACTACTTTCAGGCAACCTTATGAATTATATGAGTATCAGGATCATAAATAGAAACACTATTTCTCCCAATATGTTTAGAATAATAAAGAGCCTGATCAGCATAATTATATATTTTTTCTTTGTCAATGCAGCATAAAAACTGAGAAAGAGTACAAACACCAATCGATGCTGTCACAGAAATCTGTTGTCTCTCATCCAAGACAAAAATATGCTCAGCAATCTTCTTGTGAATTCTGCTAGCAATCCCTACTGCCCCTTGTGAATCAGTATTTGGTAACAGTAAAGCATATTCTTCCCCACCAATGCGAGCGGCCAAATCACCTTCTCGACTGTTTTCCTGGATAATTTTCGCCAATTCTAACAGTGTTTTATCACCTGCCTGATGGCCATAAGTATCATTGATCTTTTTAAAGAAATCAACATCAAAAATAATCAATGAAATCGGCTGATAATGGCATGCTAAAGCCTTAAAATGCTGATCCAAAGTATCAAAAAAACATCTTCGATTGGCAATGGAAGTTAAAGGATCTGTCATTGCCATAACCTGCATACGACTACGAGATGCCTGTAAATCCTCAACTGCCTGCCTCCAGGCACTTTCCCTAAATTCAATCTGTCGCGCCATCCAATTCATATCTCGCATAAGAACTAGGATGTCATCTTCCCCATTTCTTGCCTCGTTAGGCAAGGATAATAGTTCCTTATAGTTTCCCTGTTTGACTCTAGAACACAGCTGACGCATATTATTTAAATCTTTGCCAACCAGCCAATTCACCGTTAGGCCAGGTATTACCAAAATCAAGATTAGTGCACTTGCTAAAGATAACGCTTCTATCTCACTAAAATACTTATTCCCCTCTAAAGGTGAACTAGATGCCATCCAAAGCATAATTCCTTGGGGGATCATTAGTATTATAAAAAAAACGAACCGCAGTTTGGATACCAAAATATGCCCTCCTCCCAAGCACACGATAACCAGCTTGGATAATATTCCAGCTGAGATCGGATATTATCTATTAGAATTTTGATCAGACAGTATAGTTGTTAAACAATTCGTTATGGAGATATTTCATATGATTCATGTTAATATTGAAAATCATTCTCATTATCGTTTCATAATAATGCAGTTTCCCTCTCCTTGTCAATATTAACGAACTTATTTTTATTAATCTAAGTAATTCTCTTGACAACTTCATTATGGTTTTATAAAATTAAATTGCATAAAACCATTTCGGAGGTAATACTATGAGTATTTATGATTTCTCTTTTTCTACTACGGATGGCAGAAAACAATCTATGGCGGACTATAAGAATAAAGTGCTTCTGATTGTCAATACTGCTAGTAACTGCGGCTTTACGCCACAGTATGAAGAACTGCAAGAATTATACGAAAATTATAAGGAACAAGGATTCGTTGTACTCGCCTTTCCCTGCAATCAATTTATGAACCAAGAGCCAGGTAGCAATCAGGAGATTCAACAATTTTGTCGCCTAAACTATGGAGTATCATTTCCCGTCTTTGGGAAAATTGATGTAAAGGGGAAAAATGCGCATCCCCTGTTTCAATATATAACAGAACAGACATCTTCTTGGTTTGGTAAAGGTATCAAATGGAATTTCACTAAATTCTTAGTAGATGGAAAAGGCAATGTCCGACATCGTTATGCCCCTACTACATCACCTAAAAAAATGACGGGTGATATTGAGACTTTACTGAGAGAGGGGTAAGTATATGTCTAAGGATGAATTATTAAAATTAGATAATCAACTCTGTTTTGCTATCTATGCGTGTTCTAAAGAAATCATTTCTCTCTATCGCCCCTTCTTAGATGCATTAGAAATTACTTATACCCAATATTTAGTGTTGCTAGTATTGTGGGAGACAAATCCCATTACCTTTAAAGAGCTAAGCCAAAGACTATATTTAGATTCTGGGACCTTAACTCCCATGTTAAAAAAGATGGAGAAAAACAACTTACTTTTACGAAAGCGAATGCCTGAAGATGAAAGACAAGTACTTGTGGTGCTAACGGAAAAGGGTCAGGAATTGAAAAAGAAAGCCTATAGCATCCCCCAACAAATGCTGTGCACGTCACCATTAACCCCAACAGAAGCGATTGCACTAAGAGATACATTACAACAATTATTAAAACAATTGCCAAAGGGCGAATAAGAAATTTTAAAGAACCTCATTTGAAAATATCAAAATTAAGCTTGAATAGCCTTGTAATTCATGCTAGTACCTTGCCAAAGGTGCTAGCTTTATTTTTGTATAGCTTCCCTTATCTCACAAAATGTCATTTACAGCCTTTAAAAATAATAGTAGAATAATATCGTTAACCATTTACCTATTGTTCGTTAACGATGCAATCTGTAATCTGTGAAATACATATATTGAGTAAAAGGAGGTTGAAGATGCACTACCATGAAATTATGTCCTTGGGTGAATCCATATTACAAGGTCATCAAATTCAGTATGAAGAAGCATTACATCTCACCACTGTAATAGATGAGGATATTCCTCTGCTTTCGGCTTTTGCCAATAAGATTCGTATACAATTTGCGGGAAAAAGCGTTGATATGTGTGGAATTGTAAATGCCCGCTCAGGAATGTGCTCTGAGGACTGTAAATTTTGCGCCCAATCCGTCTACCATGATACAGAAGCTCCCATATACAAATTACTGAGCCTAGAGCAAATTATTGCAGCAGCGCAGAAAGCTGAAGAAGAAGGGGCTAAACGAATTAGTATTGTCACTAGTGGCAAGGGCATGGACAATGATCCTGATTTTCAAAAGATACTTGCATCCATACAAGGGATAATGGACAACACCAATTTAAAGGTCTGCGCTAATCTTGGCACCCTCACTCTAGATCAAGCACATATGTTAGCGGCTATTGGCATCAAGCGCTATGCTCATAATGTCGAAACGAGTGAAAATTTCTATCCTTCCGTGTGCACGACCCACTCTTATAAAGAACGAATCGCCACCATTAAAGCTGCAAAAGCTGCTGGCATGGACCTTTGTACCGGAGGAATTATTGGCATGGGTGAGAGTTGGCAAGATCGCATTGATTTTGCCTTCGCCTTAAGAGAATTAGATGTTTCCTCCATTCCCATAAATATTCTTAACCCTATTAAAGGCACTGCTCTGGAGAACATCATTCCTCTCTCCCCCCTTGATATTATTAAAACATTTTCTATTTTTCGTCTTATTTTCCCTAATAAAATTATCCGTCCTGCTGGCGGCAGAGAAGTAAACTTGCGGGATATGCAAGGACATTTAATGTTGTCTGGAGCAAACGGTCTTATTATTGGTAATTACTTAACTTTTACAGGGCGTAATGCTGTGGCAGATTTCCAGATGGTACAGGATGCCGGTTTCATTCCAGCTGAAGTTCACAAATAAATACTAGGAGGAACAGACATGAATAATTATGATTTAATTTTTTCCTTAGGTAGAAAAGTGTTAGAAGGTAATTCGATTACTTTTGATGAGGCCGTAGCCTTGACAACCATCGAAGAAGGCGACATTCCCATGCTACTTGGCGTTGCTAACAAAGTCCGAGAAAAATTTACTGGTTCTTATGTAGATACCTGCCAAATTTTGAATGCTCGTTCAGGGAACTGTACTGAGGACTGTAAATTTTGTGCTCAATCTGCTCATCATGACGTAGAAGTAGATGTTTATCCTCTCATGAATGAAAAGGATATTGTCCAAGCAGCACAAAGAGCAGAGGCTGATTCTGCATACCGTTTCTGCGTTATTACTTCAGGATGCGGCATGGACGGTGATCGAGATTTTGAAAAAATCACTGCAGCCATTGAAAAAATCGGCGAAGAAACAACTCTTCAACGCTGTTGTTCCCTGGGAACCTTGCAAGAAGAGCATGTAGCTGCACTAAAAAAGGCTGGTATTACTCGCTATCATCATAATTTAGAAACGAGTGAAAGTCATTTTGGTGAAATTTGCACTACTCACACTTATGAAGAGCGTATTAATACTATTAAAAGAGTGAAGGCTGCTGACATTGAAGTGTGTTCTGGCGGTATTATTGGTATGGGCGAAACTTGGCGCCAACGTATTGAATTGGCCTTTACCCTCAAAGAACTGAACGTAGACTCTATACCAATTAACGTTTTGAATCCGATTAAAGGAACTGCATTAGAAAACCAAGAAAAGCTAAATCCTATGGAAATTTTGCAGACTTTTGCCATTTTCCGCCTTATCCTGCCAACAAAGATTATTCGCTATGCTGGTGGTCGTGAACATAATCTAGGAGAATTAGTTCCCCTAGGATTCTTGTCTGGCGTCAATGGTATGCTAATTGGCAACTATCTTACTACACAAGGAAGAGGTGCTCATAAAGATCTGCAGACAGTAGCGGATTTAGGTCTTAAATTACTGAAAAATGCTTAAATTGATATAGCTATTTTCAAGGAAACCATTTTAAATAAGAACACGCTCCTTATGGATTGCTATCATCTTAGCGGTTGACGGGTAATGATTTTACTTGATATAATGACAATAATTTATCCGATGACCAAGTTGCTCTAAAACTACCATCTTATATAAGTGGGAATCTTAGAGCAACTAAGTCCCTGGATAAGTGCGACTAAGATTCAGATGGAGTTAAAACTCCACCTAAATCAAGTCTTCTTTATATGAGGCTCCAGATGCCTCCCCATAGGTAAATCATTGGAAAGTCTAAAAATGCAATCCAAAACAACCCATGGCTTTTTTGGTATTCATTGCCGAAAAAGCCTTTTTTTCTGTATTGATGGTGATGAAAGATAATGGAGGTTATTATGAGTTTATTATTGGAAACAGTATCGCAAATTGCTCCTTTAGATCAAGAAGTCATGAAAAAGGTTCAGGCAAAATTAGACAGCTTGATTAAACCCCAAGGTAGTCTTGGCTTCCTTGAAGAGATAGTAAAACAATACGCTGGCATCAGAAAAGAAGAAGCACCCGAAGTGCCTCGTACTTGTATGGTTGTGGCTTGCGCCGACCACGGGGTAGCAAGAAATCAGATTAGTGCCTACCCTATCGAAACCACAATGCAAATGACCAAAAATTATGTAGGTGCCAAAGGTGCTAGTGCCAATGCCTTGGCAAACTTTTGCGATGCTGATATGGTTGTCGTAGACGCAGGTGTCGCTGCTGACTTATCCGACACTGTAGGTTTATGGCATCGTAAAATTGCCTATGGGACAAAAGATTTTACCCAAGGTCCAGCTATGACAAGAGAAGAAGCAATTCGGTCCTTAGAAATAGGCATTGAAATTGTTATAGAACAAGTGCGCGCTGGCTACAGATGTTTTAGCCTTGGTGAAATGGGTATTGGTAATACAACCTCTAGCGCAGCAATTGTGGCAGCCTTTTCCAATATTACTCCTGAGCAAGCTACAGGACGAGGCACTGGCATTTCAGATAGCCGCATGACCTTTAAAATTAACATCGTGAGACAAGCACTCACAATTAATCAACCTAACCCTCAAGATGGGCTAGATGTTTTGGCAAAACTTGGTGGCTTTGAAACAGGCGTTCTAGCAGGTGTTATACTAGGTGCTGCCGCTCATCGCTGTATGGTTGTCATTGATGGGTTGAATACAACTGCCTCAGCTTTAATCGCCTACGCTCTTAATCCCATGATTACAAAGTATCTTGTACCTTCCCATTTATCTGGTGAGCCTGCCCATGTTATCGCACTAAAACATCTTGGGCTAAAAGCTTGCATTGATATGGGAATTCGCTTAGGAGAAGCGATTGGAGCGTCTTTAGTAGTAGATATGCTAGGTGTTTCTCTCAAAATGCTACATAACATCGTCTCATGTGAAAATACAGATCTTTCAAAAAAAACCATAATTCGTTGATATAGAGGAGGAACTACTTATGATTCAAGATACTATTTCGTCTATTAAACCACTTGATACCGTAGCCATGGAAAAATGCCAAATACGCCTTGATAATTTAACTAAGCCTCTTGGCAGTTTACATGCCCTTGAACATTTGGCACGCCAATTATCTGGTATCACGGGTAATCCTCGACCTCGTACCCTTAAAAAAAGTATTCTTATTATGGCTGGTGATCACGGTGTAGCAACAGAGGAACTTACTGCTTCTCCCCAAGTAGCTACAGTTCAAAGAGTCCATCAATTGTCCCAAGGCAGCGCTGCTATCAATATATTTGCGGCTCATGTTGCTGCTGATTTACTCCTTGTCGATATGGGCATTGCTGACGAGATACCTTCACTTCCATCGGTACGAAATGAGAAAATCGCCTGTGCAACTAATAATATAACCCAGGGTCCTGCAATGACCCGAGAACAAGCCATAAAGGCAATCGAAATTGGCATAACAATTGCTAATGAAGAAATAAAAAAAGGTGCTAATGTATTAGGTGTAGGTGAAATGGGCATCGCCAATACTATTTCTAGTGCAGCAATCATTGCTTGTTATAGCCAAGTTCCCGTAGCCACATTAGCAGGAGAAGATAGCAACTTATCCCAAGGCCTCTTTGATAAGAAAGTGGCTATAATTAATCATTCCATCACAATAAATTCTCCTAATAGGAATGATCCAGTTGATGTGCTCGCTAAATTAGGTGGCTTTGAAACAGCTGGCCTCGTTGGAGTTATCTTGGGTGCCGCCGCGGGTAAAGCCTCTATAGTCTTAGATGGTCTTGTCACTAGTGCCGCAGCTCTGCTTGCGGTAAAAATGGCTCCTCAGGTAAAAGACTATTTAATTGGTTCCCATTTCCCTCCAGAGCCTGCACATAAGGTTGCACTTGATCTAATTGGCATTCCCGCCCATCTCCATCTCAACATATCCTCGGGAGAAGGAATCGGTGCTGCATTAGGAATGTCCTTACTCAATGCCTCATTACACGTCTTAAACGATATGAAAACCTTTGGTGATGCAGAAGTAGCTGTCGCCCAAGACGGTCCTGGTGCTCTCAAACAAGATAAGAATGTAAAAGATTAATAATAAAGTGATGGTAGTAGTTGATGAACTGCTACCATCACTTTATTTACAAATCAGCCGAATCACTTTTTTAGCCAAACATGGCAATGCCTAATGGTGTGACCAGTAAAGGATGAGGTGGGACATGTACCTTTCGTCCAAAGGCTTTACTAAATTCTTCACCAAAACCAGTCAGGTAAGCCGTACCACCTACTACATATACTGGATAATCCTGATATTCATCATATCCAGCCAACATATTTTTTACGATTATTGCCATTTTTTCAATCACAGGTAAAACTATAGGCATGATTCGTCGATGCTGACTTACGTCCTTCTTGAGAGTTTCCGCTTCTTCATAGGTTATTTTATATGCTCCTGACAATACCAGAGATATGTGGGTTCCACCTGTGGCTTCATCAGCAGTAAAAACCAAATCCCCATCCTTTAATACTGCAATTCCTGTAGTGCCGCCCCCAATATCTACTACAATACCATGTCCAATATTTAATGCTTTAGCCGCTGCTACTGGCTCATCTACCTGACATACGGGTTCGATACCCGCCCCAGCAATCACATGCCCACAAGCCTGAGCATTACGCCCTACCGTACCCGGTGGAATAGCTGTTGCTCCCTTATCCAAGGTAATGCCCATAATCTTTTCAACTTCCGCCTTCAATTCTTCAACTATCATCGTTGCGCCTCGAAAGTCAACAACTAAACCGTCTTTAACCACTGAAGCCCATCGTAGGCTGCCAGCTACAGGATTCCCTTGGCTATCTGTTACAACTAGCACCACATCCGCTGTTCCTAAATCCACTCCCACTTTATAAGGACCTGGCAAGTCTGCTGCCGTTCCTGTTTCAATGAGATGATGTAATTGATAAATTTTTTCATATGCTTCCATGATAATCCTCCCTAAGGATAAAATAATCTCAAAATTGCTAATTACCTTATGATTATCCAAATCTCCGACCATATCCTGCCTCTGGTAGCCTAATTGAATGCCCAATTCTTTTACTATATTGCTCAAACTAAGAAAAACGCTACGCGTCCTTTAAAACATGCCAGAAATAATCGAACCACAAAGACGCAAAGGACACAAAGGGATTCAGTCTATTTTTTTGTATTTTCCTTTGCGGAATCAGAAAGTATAACACTTTCTTGATTCCAAGTAAGAGCGACTAAGGCCTTTGCCTGCATCTGAGGACTTGGCACAAGCCAAGTC
>JARBUM010000261.1 GCA_029239675.1 Pelosinus sp.
CGCCTGCTTTCAGCATCACGAACGCTGGAACGGCAGTGGTTACCCCATGGGTCTTAAAGGGGACTCTATTTCTGAATATGCCCAAATTATTAGTATTGCGGATGTCTATGAGCGTTTGATCGTGGGGATGCCACACCGCCTGCCGACGCCTGTATATTATGCAGCTGCGATTTTAAGTAAAGCTGCAGGAGAGTATTTTAATCCGGTCATTGTTGACAAGTTTAATCAGAATGTGGCCATCTATCCGATTGGAAAAACGGTGCGGCTAAACAATCAGCAAAGTGGTGTAATTCTTGGTGTTGATCTAAAGAATAAAACTACGCCAGTTGTCCGCATTACGTCCAGTCAAGATGAGCAGGACATCGATCGAATTGTTGAACTTGATCTAATAAAAACGCCTGAACTTTTCATCGTCGATTTTGAAGAAATACCTCCAAGTTATTCGCAAGTTCATGCTGATCAGGCATATATTTCTCACATCAAAGAGTAGCAGCATTCAATGGATATACCAATTTTAAAATTGCATCGTATGCAAAAAAGGACGAAAACCTCCAATCCATCTTTAGCAATGAGATGAATTGGAGATTTTTCATAATTATTGATGATTGGCATAGATACTATTGATTTCAGCATAGATAGTTAGTAGCAAAAGATAAAATAAAAAAGCAGGCGTTATCTCTATTACTGAAGAATGTTAGCTTTTTCAAATTAGGTAGATCCTTAGTACAAGATGCATAGAATACAAAAATAAAGGTCTATTAAATTGTTCTCAAAAAAATAAAAAGATCTTTGCAGGAATTTCCAAAATCATAACGAAAAAGTTTATCCATACAACAAACTATTTTTTTAATTTAACTTAGTTTATCCAAACGACAAATTAAGTCGAAAAAGCGGGAAAAATGGAGGGATACTGTGGCCATTTTTTAGGCATTGATTTAGGAACATCTTCTGGTGAAGTTATGCCAGCCTTGTTATGGTGCGATCAAAGGACGCAGGCTGAATGTGATTATATTACAGACCCAATTAGGAGAAATATTATCCGAATATACTGCCAATAAGGTGATTGCAGGTTTTATAAACCAAAAGTGTTATAGGTAAAACGGCATCGACCAGAGATTTATGAATGAGAAGATGGGAGTCTTAGAGCGACTTGGTCATCGGATAAATTTAATCAAAGAAAGGAGTAAAAATGAAAATTAGTGATGGTAATTGGCTTATACAGGAAAATCTAAATGTGATAAACCCAATGTGTGTGCATGAAATACGAGTGGGTAAGAAGGAACTGATTGTTTTAGCTGCACCTCGTGATGTAATTGCACGGGGAGACCAATTGGATATTCCATTGTTTACGATACGCTTCTTTTCACCACAAGTTGGCGTGATTGGTGTACGGATAGAACATTTTAAAGGTATATATCCTACTGCTCCGGAGTTTGTATTAGCTTATGATCCTGATATAAATATTGAATGTAGTGAGAATAAAGACCGAGCTACTCTAAAAAGCGGGGATCTTTCAGTATGCATTAAGCAATTGGGAGATTGGCAAATGGATTTTTTACATGATGGGAAACGTATTACTGGTAGCGGCGTTAAGTCAACAGGATATGCAACAGAAATTTTAAATAATGGAACGTATATGTATGAGCGATTGGATTTAGGAGTGGGAGAAACATGCTATGGCTTTGGTGAACGATTTACAGCTTTTGTGAAAAACGGTCAGGTTGTTGAAACGTGGAATAAAGATGGAGGAACAAGTACCGAACAAGCATATAAAAATATCCCATTTTATTTAACAAATCGTGGGTATGGTGTATTTGTAAATCATCCTGAGATGGTATCCTTTGAGGTGGCTTCAGAGAAAGTTTCCAAAGTGCAATTTAGCGTGTCTGGAGAATCACTTGAATACTATGTTATTGATGGACCCACACCGAAGCAGGTGCTGGAACGATATACTCGGTTAACTGGCCGCCCGTCATTACCGCCTGCCTGGTCGTTTGGACTATGGCTGACAACCTCATTTACTACTAATTATGACGAAGATACTGTTAATAGCTTCATCAATGGCATGCAGGAACGATCATTACCATTACATGTATTTCATTTTGACTGTTTTTGGATGAAGGCGTTCCATTGGTGTGATTTTCAATGGGATCCCGCTGTTTTCCCTGATCCTAAAAGAATGTTAACTCGGTTGAAAGCCAAAGGATTACAGATATGTGTTTGGATTAACCCTTATATTAGCCAGCAGTCGGAATTATTTAAAGAAGGCATGGATCATGGTTATTTACTTAAAACTCCCCAGGGGCGGGTTTGGCAATGGGATAAATGGCAACCAGGACAAGGGATAGTCGACTTTACCAATCCGGCTGCTTGTAAATGGTATGGGGATCATTTGCGGCGGCTTATGGATATGGGTGTAGATTGCTTTAAAACAGACTTTGGTGAACGGATACCTACTGAAGTCGTGTATTATGACGGTTCAGATCCACAAAAGATGCACAATTATTATACATACCTTTTTAATAAAGTAGTGTATGAAATATTGCAAGAAAAGAAAGGGGAAAATAATGCTGTTGTATTTGCACGT
>JARBUM010000075.1 GCA_029239675.1 Pelosinus sp.
CCGCCTATCAAACCTGCTGTACCGATAGTTGCTACTGCTGTCTGTGCCACCGTTTTCAATGCTCTAATACCAGCTGCTTTTAACCATTTCTTATTCATATTATTTTACTCCTTCCAAATCATTTATTCTGTGGTTGATTACTTTTAATTGCTCTGATACAACTGCTTCTTTTTCTTCTAATTTGTAAGTACGGTCAATTACTCCGTTATGTATATCAACTTTTTTTTCTAGCTGTGAAAGCCGATATATAACTAAATTATTACTTGCCCTAATACCTAAAAAGGAACCGCCAAGGGTTCCAATTAAGCTTATTACGGCTACAATTATTACTTCTGACATATAACTACCTCTCATTAATTAGTAATTTAAAAGGGCGTTGTTACACGCCCTGATATTTAAAATCCTGTTTCTGCTGTAATATTGAATTGATAATAACTTCCTGCTGTCAAAGTAACGCCTGTCAATGTTATTTGTACAATCATGTTTTTATTACCCGCCACTGAGACAGAAGTAGCATCCAATAATGTTCCATCAGAAGCTTTTCTGATACGCTTATCAACTCCTCCAAATGATATACTAATAGTAGGAGTTTTCATCATTGTTTGTGGAAATTGATAATTGCACAATAATGTTGTAGTGTCTATAGCCATATAATATAATGTAGCAGAACTATCTAATTCTTTGTTATGAGTATAATGTCTTTGACAATTACGCGATTCCTCAGTGCAACCTTTTGGCATATAAGGTAATTGTAAATCAGTTGAGTTAAGTGTCATTGCCATAAACTCAACAGTACCAGTAGATGTCGGGAATTCTGCTGAGGACGCCCCTAGTCTTGAATTATAGGCAGAACCCCAATAATTCCAGATACTCAATCTTAAATACGAATCGTTATTTGTACCAAAGACAGAACCTGCTACCTCTGGAAGCGTAACTGTCACTGAATGTTTTTTCCAGTAATCTGTTAATGAAATTACTTTTCCGGGTATATCTACTTGCGTAGATGGACTGCCTCCTGTTCCATAATTCAATCTAAACTCTGTTGCAATTTTCTTCCCCGATATACTGCTCCTTGCGTAAAAAGAAATAGTAATTTTTTTACTCATTGCACATAAGTTTTTGGCACCCTCTTCTATCATCTGAGTTAAAGCGGCATAATGATTGGTAGAGGTTGAGGTATTTCCAACTGTGTTTAAATTTATTTTATACACGTTTGAAGCTAAGGGAACATAATCTAACGGCATAGTAGACTTTTCAACTGTAGTTTCTGGTATGGTTGCAGTACCGGAATTTTGTGTATATATCCATCTATCGGCGGTTATTTTTGCACCTGTAGTATTGCCAAAATCAAAACTTGTACCTCTTTCCCAAACGTCAAAACCGCCATTGTCAAGTGCTTGTCTGTTTACACCGCTTAATACAATATTTTTATATATGTCAGAGTATTGATATTGTTCCCGCATCTCATTTATAAATATAGGCTGGCTAAACGCTTTCTTAGTTATATCAGACACTAATTCTGATTTAACTCTTACGTATGATTCTGTGCCTAAAATCGTATACGAGGCATTTGTAACATTTGATGCCGTTGAAAGAACTCTACCATTGCGTCCTATAAATGTAAAATTGCTTAATGCTGTGCTGGATGATGTCATTACATTCTCGTTTAGGGTAATAGAAATATCATTTCCTGTAGATGCATAGAAATTTCCATCACGCAACGATTTAAGAATATCATCTTTTAAATTTGTATTAGTATGTACCACTACCCAACCTTTATTAAACGCAAACGCGGAAATATCGTGGCAATCATCAACAGCAATTCCAAACACAATACGGTTAGAACTAAGTGCATAATCCCACTGTTCTTCGGAATATGCATTAACTACGCTGTTATAAACCTCAATAAAATTATGGTCATAATATGATTTAACCTCAAATTCTTCTAGTATATACTGATTTTTCCAGTTAGGGTGATTTAAAGATGTCATTCTTCCTTTGTTTTTGTGGTAACTCATAACATCTTGCGTACTTTGCAATCCGCTATAATCAGTACCCACATCAAAAGCATTCACATGTCTTAAATAAGACTCTTCAACACTGTTTCCGATCCATGTTATACCACTGACCCCAGGATCAGGTGTAACAACATTATGATCGGTTATTGTAATAAAATCATACCCAGCATTTTTATAAGCTGTTACTAAGTCTGTCGGAGAGTTTGCACCATCTGAATTAGTTGTATGACAATGCATTTGTCCTTTAAGATGCAATACACCACCAAACCGATAAGGATTATTAATTAAGTATTTTTTACCCTCATAATAGTAATGTGGTGTATCATAATCGAGGCTTAACAGATAATTACGCCTATCATTCCACAACTCACTCTTAGCAACCGCCGTAAATGTAGGCTGTAATGGGTCTGTAGTGTAGACATTGGTTGTGCCGGAGTAGCTGGTTAAAAATATACGGTCACGGGGGGATTCTATGGGGGTGGCGAGGGGATAATCTATTGCAACAGGTGTACCTGCGGAATACTGTGAGGATAACCATGCTTTAAAACCTGCGGCATCTTGTGTTGCTAATCTTGTTTTGTTGATGTAAATAACCAGCGTTGTTTGTGAACCAGTAGCAGAATTGCGTATATGTTCATTATCGGCAGTAGTACTTCTTACAGTACATCTAAAATGTGAACATACCATTAATGAATCATCGTCTTTTCTGTTAGGGGTTCCTTGAGCAATTGTAAAGCGTAATGTATTAGTCAATGTTTCTGCTAACGCAACGGCTTCCGTTCCATTAAATACAACTCTCCCTTTCCTCTTAATATCTTTTGCTGTTGTCCCATCCGACACAAATTCATCCCGTGTCCCGTCCGGTAATGCTCCGTATGTATCCGATACCGATTTTGTGTTGCCTTTGTAGGGTTCATAGGTAGTAGCTACACTTCCGGTTTCGAGTTGTGGTTTTATCGCATAATTAGTAAGAGTAACCCCCGACGGAACCCTTACCCCGATATATGATATAACATCACTTGTTACGTTAAAGGCAAGGCTTTTGTTTACGGAATCAAGAGTCATATCTCTTATATAGTCACCACCGCTTGAATTTCTTGACAACTTAATGCTAATAGTAGAGGTTGCTGTATTGTTAGCACTTAAATTATAATTACCTCTAAGTGGTATATATACAGGTACATAAAATAAAGCTACATTAGTTGATGTACCATTTAAAGTTATAGTACCATCCGATGATTGTGTTAAAGTAATCCCAGCATTTGTTAAACTATTTAAAGGTGGGAATAGATTTTTTCCCGTTGCCCCAAGATTAAACGGTACATCCCCTACATTATGTATCACTGCTATGTTATCCGGAGATACCGGTAGTGCGGGATTAGCAGGTACAATTGAGTATTTACCTATGATACTGGTTATCTCCACAAGTCCATTATCTGCCGCGGGAAACTGTACGGATTGTCCAGATTGAGTGGCTTTGTCTTTGTATGGTTCTGCCCACATGTCACCGTTTGTTTCTATTGATACATTTCCAGCTCCTTTTACAAGGCCGGGAACCGATTCTGTTGCAATTCCTACGCCTACTATTCCCTCTGCTTCATTCCGGTACTGTAAGGCTTGATCTCGATATGTTTCTGCATCACCAGCGGCGTCAGTTGCTATACCTGCTTGCTCTATGGCTATATTCTTGTTTTCTTCTGCAATTTGGGCCTGTACCGTAAGATTGGCTAAATAGTCCGGATGTAACTTTTCAGCCGTTATTGAGCCGTTAACGACGTTTGCAGTAACACGTCCGGCAGTTAATGTAAATGCAATCGTTCCGGTGTTGTCAAATTCATATTGGGTAACTAAGGCAGACATATCAACATGCTGCACCGTTCCATCATCCAATGTAATATCAAGTTGCTGTGTAGTAGGGTTATATGCAAAATTAACCGCCAGTTTTTCCAGCTTTGTATCAATATTAGTACTGGTCCCGTTTACCTTTGTAATGGTCAATACACCGGTTGATTCATTGTATGTAATGGATTGCACAACACTGTTAACAGTACTCTGATTAGCCTTTGAGGTATCCATGCCAACAACACGATCATCGATGGTGTTTAAAGCCACATCTGTTTTATTTAAATTGGTTGCTCCAAGTGCGGTTGCAGTGCTTGGTTGATTCTGCCAGACGATCCGGCTATACGCTTTGTCCATTTATTCACCTTCTTTCAAGGTTAGTCTTTTTTCTGTTCTTTTTCTTTTATTTCAGCTTCAAATGCGGCCTTGTCTGCGTTAATGGCTTGCGTGGTATACTGGGCTAGTAATGCAGCGATTTCGTTGACTGTGGAGCTTTTCGTGACCATTGGTAAAGCGGATTCATTAAGAACCTTTATAATACTTTCTTTTAATTCGAATACTTGCAGGTTAAATCCTTTTTCCATGATATTTCTCCTTTTATTTACATTAATTATTATTTTGTGTTAGAATCTCCTTGCAGGCCTTGAATGGCCTAATATGATGGAAAGGAGAATACATATGAGTAGTAAAGCAAATGAGTTACTATCAAAGCTCAAAGCAAGTTATGATGAAACTGGTAATAAGAATTTTGACAGTGAGTTTTATCTTGGGTATAGTGACTCTGTACTTGTTGAGCTTTCAAATGACGGGCATATCGATATCGGCAATGATATTATTGGTTCGATAACACTATTGGTTTAGTAATTTAAAAAGTAGAGTAGTCTTTTGTGGCTACTCTATCTTGTGATATGGCTCTAAAATATTCTTGATATCGTTTAAATCAGATTCTGTCAGCGATACAAGTATGCTTGTCAAAATATCCAAGTTAAGTGTTACTGTTACGCTTCCGCTTAATTCTTTGTCTCTACCCACTTTTGTGATTGAGTGGGATCGGTATTCCAACTCACTTACCGCCCTACTAATATCTATTCCTAATACTGATAATCTCGAATGTTTTCCAGTATTTTTTATAGTTACAATAGGCTCAATAGAATTATTATTTTCCATGTTCATTCCTCCATTTTTAGGCATAATAAAAGCACCTACAGGTTAGTGTAGATGCTTGTTGATGGTTATTAAGTTAAATTATTTAGTGACGGTTACCGTACACTGTAATATTATGATTTGCTTATCCTTGGTCGTTATAGTGCAGTATATATTCGCCGTGCCGGATCCTTTCGCTGTTATAATTCCATTAGCAGCGTTCACCGTTGCCACGGCTCTGTTTGAACTCTTATACTGATATTTTGATTTAGCAATCTGGTTTTCAATATCCAGATCATACTTATCATTTATACTTAAATCCAGAGTATCGTCATTAAGAATTGGGAAATTATCGTCTACTCCAATGGTTACATCGGATGTTAAGTTGTATGATTGGCCGTCATTACCATCTATCTTACAGGTAATCTTTGCTTTACCGTTCGCTACTGCTGTAACAATTCCGCTTTTAGCATTCACTTTAGCTATTTTGGGATTACTGCTTGACCATATATAGGTACCGTCTACCTTATCGTTTAAATTAATATCATAGGTATTACCTTTATTCATGATAATGGATGCTGCTGTAAGGGATGGAGAAATTAACAGTTCAATATTCGATACTGGTTCATCCCTTGTCGGTTCGCTTGGACCATCTGCGTTTGGTATTACTCGATCGATTCCATATAAATAAATTGTATAGCTAAAACTGGGTTGTATTGTTTCATTATCAGATACAAAATTTACTTTTACGTCTTGAGCACCTTCTTTAATTATATAATCTGGATTATCCCATTTAGTTCTACCCAATAAAGGCATTTCCACATCCATTATTAACGCTGATATTAAGTAATCACTTAATTTATATCCAATAAAAGGTTCTGATTTGGTAGCTCCCTTAGAAAAAACATGAGCCACTCTATAAGTATAATCGCCATATTCAGAACTTACAACATCGAAACTTTTAATTTCTTCTGCTTTTACTTGATATAATACTGACATAGACATAAATATAATTAAAGCAAATAATATAGATTTAAATTTCATTATATGCACCTCCTATCGTTAGTATACCACTTTTTTAGGATGTTACAATATAATAATTGTTAAAATTTGTTTAAATTACATGCAGCTTATAATAAAACACAGTAGTTCTTCGTATCTTAATCCAAGGCGGGTTATTTCAACTGTTCCCGTATTGTCTTTAGTATAAGGATTTTCGTCTTCATCTACCGATTTCCCGTCTTTTTCATACCAAGTATCAGAACAAAACATAGCATAGTCATATGGGTTTAATCCTTCTGAATCAAACGCTTCTTTAACTCTTTGTGCTATAACTCCGGCATGTATACGTGAATTATCGCCTTTTTTGGAAACTGAATCTTTGAATTTAAAAGTTACAATTAAGTTTTTTAATTTATTGGCAACATTCTTTTCTTTATCCGTCAATGATTTTATTTCGGTTTTTTCATTTTCATCAGATGTTGAAATTGTTGGAGTTGCCGCAAACACCTGTGTCCATCTATAAGACGGTGATCCACATGAAACAGAATCATCACCATAATTTGAATGTGGCCTAAAATTATTTCCGTTAGATGTAACTTGTGCTGTACCACTTGAGTATAAAATATTAATATACTGACTTCTATTACTAGCAAGTATAGGATCACTTCCATTTAAAGTGTCACAAGTTAGATTCCCCTCTACAAATGCATTGCCACCATAGATATCTAAATTACAATTAGTTAATGACAATGAACTTCCATTGATAAATACGCTATGTCCTCCACCTTGAGAGATGGTAATAACTGAAGTGTTTATTTGTCCATTATTAATTGTAGTAGTGTAAGAAGTACCCTCCGACTTAATCTGACCACCAATAATAGTTGTTGTTCCATTTGCGACGCTATATGACGTAATTACGCTACCTTGGATGGTTGCGCCTTGCACAAGACCGGAGAACTCAGCATCTCCGGAAGCTGTAAGCTTTAGATTAGAGCTGTTTATTACTATTCTGTTGGAGTTAAAAGTAACCTGCCCTGATTCTACTGATATTTCACTTGATACAGTCCCTTTACTTACCTTTAAACTTATTTGTGTTGCTTGCTGTGTGAATGAACTGTTTGCATCATTTTTATTGTCAGTAATTTGCGTTTGCAGTTGCCCGGCTGTTAATGTAATTTGTCCTTGCAGGTCATTTTTATTATCCGTTATCTGTGCTTGTAACTGACCGGCTGTAAGGGTAATGGAATTACTTAAACTATTATAATTATCTGTTATTTGCGTCTGCAATCCACCAGCGGTAACCGAAATCTGTGTTGCTAATTGCGCGTCTGCGTCAGACATGTCAATTCTTAATTCATCTACACTCTTTTGAATTCTAAGTGTTTTCCCTTTGAGCTGCTGTATCTCCGTGCTGGGTGATACTTTTTGATCTCTTACCTGGTTCCCAGAAGCTGAAATACTATCCTTAAGGGAATTGATTCCGGTCAACGATCTCTTAAATATAAATGATTCAATCGCATCTGTACTGGTAATAATGGTTACGCTGTCCCCGACTTCCATGTACGGCAGTCCGATCATGGTAGTGCTATGAGGCCGGTAAAACTTATTTTTAACTTGCAGTAATATGTTGTCAGTAATAGCTTGTAGTTCAATAGCTGATTTTCCGTAAAGCAGAAAATTACCGGTTATAATATAGGGATTTCCATCCGTACCGGAAGTAGCCCCAACGTCCTCGTCATCCTCCCGAATGGTTACGGATGTGATTGATTCCACAATGTATTCTTCATAGTCCGCATTTTCATAACCGGCACTGATATATTCACCTGATTCTGACGGAAACAAATCCTCTGCGGGGTAAAGTGTTTCGGATGGATATAAGCCAACTCCACTTAACTGTATTACTTTAAACTTACCATTCCTCGTAAAATGCCCAAATCCCGCGTTTATTTCGCAAAGGCGTTTCAGTACGTCTCTACCGCTTAAAGAGCTTGGATTGATAGTTTTCGGAATTTGAACGGTATCATTTGTGATAGTCTGGTCTTCGTACTGTAATCCCAAGTAGGTGAGCAGTGATTGCCGCATACTTTTTATTGATTGGGGCCATGTTAAAGCATTATACCATCCTGATACATCAACGTCAGACTTGACCATTGAATCAAACATGGTAAGTTCTTTAAACCCTAAATCCGATTGCTTACCGGCGGTCTTGACCGTAAATTCACCGAATGGCATTTCATATGTATTATCAACATGTTGCGTAACAACACATTTCCTTCCGGTAAGGTCCTGTACTATCCCATTTATCTTTATTTTCAGTATGGATGCTTCACAGGCACCCAATGTTAAGTCACTGGCGGAACATAGACTTTCATCTAGGCTAAAACTATCACCGTCGATACGGCCTGTTGTACGGGTGTCTATGGTTAAGTCTAACTCTGGGAAATACAATATTAAATACTTATCATAGTTTACCGGTACGGCTGGGATAAAGTCATTTTTATAAATTGTTTTTAGTGCTTCTGGTACTGGATACATGCCTTACCCCTCCCCGTAATCGATATATTCAAAATCAATTGCGTTGTAATAAAAGTTCCCGGCTTTGTCAATGTGTTTCACCACGTATTCAACATCCGGGACATAACACTGTATTGTTTTATAGGCATTATCTTCGTCATTCCAATATGTAAGACTAACCATATCCTTATTAGGAAAAAAAGCCTGGATAATTAGCTTTTGCCCGTAGGTTAGGTAATCCCTGGTTTTTATTTTAATAGTGGATCTCTTTACCGGAAGGATATTACGTATTGTTTTACCTCTTCCGTCTGTGTAACTTCCCTTATCTTGCCTGCGGTTTGGTGTATTTGCATATCCTTCCGGTGCCAACAAGGCAACCGGGAAGATAATATCATTAACCTTAAAGGGATATCCGCTTCCTGTCATGATTAATCCCTCCTTAATGTACGAATACGGCGTCACCGGTTGATTGGTAGTTTTCATCCTCCGTCACTTGAATAAGCTTAAATATACCCTTTGCATCACCTTCGAGATGAATATGTATATCACCTCGTCCACCCGATTCACTTCTTTCTCTTCTGAACGCTTCAAGAATGGTTTCAAGTGGTGCTTCTATATTGACACCACTTTTCTGATCGCCTAATAAAGCCAAAAATTCGCTATTTGGAGGAATGACCGCGCCGGTTGCAAGCTTCGGTATTTTAGGTGCCGTAATTGTTTTTAAATCGAATCCGACTGTAAATCCACCTAATGCTTCTGGCAAGCTAAAACTTATTCTGTTTACCGCTTTGATAACAGTATTAATTCCAGTTACTATTCCATCTATCATGCCGTTAATAATATCAATAACTAAATTAATCGGAACCCTTACAATCGAAACAAAAGCGTCAAAAATGCCTTTGAATATAGCCTTTACACCTTCCCATGCCTTTTTCCAGTTTCCTGTAAACACACCAGTTATAAAGGTTATGATACCGTTCAGAGTGGTTTTAAGGCCGTCTATAACGCCACCAATACCCTTAAATACAGTATCAAATGCTGGTTTCACATTTTTCCATAATACATCTACTATGGGTAATAATATATTTTTCCATAATTTTGTAACAGTTGTAATAACAGCGTTCAATATTGGTAATACCGTCTTATTCATTATTTCATAAAAGGCATTCCATGCATTTTTCAATGTCTCTCCAACTGCTTTAGCGAGTGGCAATATAACGTCTTTCCACAACATGGTCAGAACATCTGATAATATTTTAAATACTGGTTGTAATACCGTCCCTATAAATGTACCGAACGGAACCAGTACCTTTTCCCAAAGATTCTTAAAGGTTTCAATTAATTGAGGAAGTAAGGTATTAATAAAAAATTCTATAACCGGCTGCAGTATCTGTTCCCACGCATCTTTTAAAACTGTTCCTACAAAATCAGCGAGAGGTTGTAATGCATTTTTCCATGTTTCACCCAGGTTCGCTATTGAATCTCTAAAGTTTTGACTGCTATTATATAAATCAATAAAACTTATAATTAACAGCCCCAATAGTGCCGTTATTAATACTACTGGTGCTGTAATGGCTGATAATACTGTTGATATTCCAGCTAACACAGTGGATAATAAACCGCCAGAACTAATAAAAGTGGCAAGCGTGGTTAATAATGGAGTTAATGCGATTATAAGTTCCGCTATCTTAAATGCAGCAAAGAAACTGCCTATCACTAATGCCGCATTTGCTATGGTTTCTTGATTGTTTAGTATCCATGTAGATAAATTGTTAAGACCCTCCGTAAGCATCTTAAGACCTTCTATGACAAGTCCACCAGTCCATGTTGCTACTGGTTTTAAAAAGTTCTCCCATAGCCACAATCCGTAAGGTTTTAATACTTCAATTACTGCATTTAATACACCTATGGATGCACCCAAAGCGTCAAGGAAGTTCGGAAGCAGTTCTGTTATCGTCCACTTGCCCAGTGGTATGATTACATTATCCAAAAACCATTTAAGTCCCTGTCCTATGTTCTTAGCGAAAGGAGTAACAGCTGTCTTAAGCCGATCCAATGCTTTCATGAGCGGTTCAAGGTTCTTTTTAATGGATTCTATCGTCTTTGCAATTCCTTTTTCGAGTGCTGACGTGTCGGGTTCTCCTACCGTGGATGAACCTAAATCAAGACCACCAATACCTCCCATGTCAGATAATGAGTCAGCTGCCTTTTCACTACTTTTCGCCACATCATCAGCCACCATATTAAGATTATCAATGGATGATACGGACTTGTTAGAGTCTTTCGCCGCTTTCTTAGCTGATTTTCCCATATCATTTAAGCCTGTACTGGCATCAGACGCACCGGCACCAACTGATTCTATGGTTTTAGCCGTACCAACTGATTGCTGTTGTATGCCGAATAAGGATGATAATACACTTCCTACTGCCGTGGCGAATTTAATTAAGTAAGATAAAGCCATGCTTATGTATTTTACAACCGGAGTTAATACCTGTATAAGTCCTTGTCCCATGATGCCTAAAAGCTGTTTCCATTGCTCGCTTAATATTCTGGTCTGATTCGCCCAGCTGTCAGAAGTCCTTGCAAAGTCACCCTGTGCGAGTGCTGTTTGTTGCATAACAAACTGATATCTTAATAGTGTTTGTTGGGCTTGGCTCATATCTGACACATTGCCTTTTAAACCTTTTGATAAGGCGAATGTCTGCAGGTTAGCTTGCGTCATTACAATGCCGAACTGTTTTAAAGTTTCGGTCTCTCCCGTAAAGATG
>JARBUM010000076.1 GCA_029239675.1 Pelosinus sp.
TCCTTGATAGCTCAGTTGGTAGAGCAATCGGCTGTTAACCGATCGGTCGTAGGTTCGAGTCCTACTCAAGGAGCCAGTTTAGCTAAAACACCATTCACTCATGTGAATGGTGTTTTATTTTTGTATAGTATCAGAATTCATAAGTTTTAGGTGAACCTTGTTGCTTTTAGGTCACATATGGATCAAGTTATTAAAGTTTCATCATTAGTATTTAACCTATCCAATAACATGGTCTGGCCTTAATCTAAGAATTAAATGACGCATAGTACCTCTCTTAGATAGGATGGTAATTAAAGGATTGCGGTATTATTAGTATTACTGTAGAATATAAAAGAATCTATTATATGGCAAAAGTACGAAAATGATACATGATCGAGGTGGCAGAAGATGTCTTATGTAGGCTTTAAGTATTGTCCTTTTTGTGGCGGAGAGATGCCACAAAATAACATGATGAAATTCTGTCCATTTTGTGGAGAAGAACATTCACTGAGTGATAAGAAAAAGTTAGATATTGATAAGAGAGAAATGCTAGCACAACAGACGCCATCTATAAATAAAGATATAGAGAATAAAAAAACACATGAAATTTCTATTACTAGTAAGTTTCAGAATATGCAATTACAAGAGGTCGAGGATTTTGAGTATTGTAGCATTATGTTAAAGTATGCAATTGATGCGAATATATTAATCGAAAGTTTAAAAAAAGTATTATTGAGAAGTGTTTTTGCTATTCGCTTAGCCGTAGATAATATGCCAAGCCTTATTGTCTATAAAGCTAAGAAAGAAGATATAATTGGTTTGTATAAAATTTTTATGGAGAGCCAATCTAGTATTAGTATGATTCCAGGGGAATTTAATGATAGCCCCTCTATAGAAGAGGTATTTTCTAAGTTTAATAAACTAAGTTTAAAGATGCAGGAAGACATTCGAAGTATACCCTTAAATCTATGGATAGGCGATAGTATTAGCGGTATCTTCGCTATTAGATATGGGGAAAGTAAGGACGGAATTTTAGTTATAACTAATAAAAATATATATATTCTATACAAATATGCTGCGAACACAGAATTTCGTTGGTTGATTATATCCTATGCATTGTTATTAAAAATTGTAGGGAAGAATAATTCATTGCAATTTATTTATAATAATGAAAGGGTAGAAAGCGTCGATTTTTTTAATAATCTAGAATTAGTAGAAGCTTTTAAAACCATTAGCCATATAGTTATGATATAAAAAAGGAAAGACTTTAGAAAACTGAGGTCTTTTCTTTTTTATATCATATTTACTTTTCTAGAGAAATCTAGTTGAGATATGTGCTTTAAATGAATAAAAAGTATTCATAAAAAGAACCATAGCTGTGGTACAATAAGGAAGATGATAATTTGGGAGGAGGAGAAAATGGCTTTTAATGTACGTGTTTTAGAAATAAATAATCTGAAACAGGCTGAGATAGAGCTTTCTAAGATAAACTGTGACAAGTCTGGCATTCAGATTATGATGAATAAGGCTGTATTTAGAATAGTTAAATTAGAAGGTATTTCAGCGAAGGATGCTAATCTATTAAAACAAACATTCTTAGCTAAGGGGGGGGAAGCTGCTGTAGGAAGAGGTACAGCGGATCTCAGTGTTGCGTATACAGATGTGTTGTTGTGCGCTACTTTCAAACAATATCAGATGGCTATAGCACAACTCAAAATGCAACCTTGGGGACTTCCCACAATTGCGCAGGCTATCGAAAAGGTTTTAATAAGCAGTGAGAATTTTCCTGCACGTTCTTATTATTGGGAAAACCACTCCCTATCGATTATACCTAGACGTACTTTAGTTATGGGGATTTTAAATGTTACACCAGACTCTTTTTCCGATGGCGGTCAATATAACAAGATGGACAAGGCATTATACCATGTGGAAGAAATGATACAAAGCGGTGCTGATATTATTGATATTGGTGCTGAATCGACTAGACCATATTATGGAGCGGAGAAGATATCTGCTCAAGAAGAAATAGAGCGTTTAGGCCCATTGTTAGAGAAGGTGCTGTCCATATCAACTGTACCTGTTTCAGTGGATACTTATAAATCTAGTGTTGCCTTAGAATCCCTAAGATTAGGAGCTCATATGATCAATGATATATGGGGATTACAGTTTGATGATAATATGGCAAAGGTAGTAGCTGAATATGATGTGCCTGTTATTATTATGCATAATCAGGATACAACTCATTATCAGCAAGATATCATGTCTGAAATAGGTAGCTTTTTACAAAAGAGTATTACTATTGGGATTCAGGCTGGTATTGATCCGGATAAATTTATTATTGACCCTGGTATTGGATTTGGGAAAACGCCAGAACAAAATTTAATAGTGATGTCTCGCTTAGAAGAGTTAAGGTCACTTGGGTATCCTATATTATTAGGTACTTCCAATAAGAGATTTATCGGTGAAGTTCTAGGGCTGCCAGTTGAAGAAAGGGTAGAAGGAACGGGAGCTACAGTGGCTATCGGGATTATGAAAGGCAGTAATATTGTTCGAGTACATAATGTGAAAGTGATGGCAAGAGTTGCAAAAATGACAGATGCGATGATGAGGAGTGATATGTAATGAATAATACAATTCTATTAGAAAATATGGTGTTTTATGGATTCCACGGTGTTTATGAATATGAGCGTGAGCAAGGACAGCGTTTTTATGTAGATGCTAAGATACATGCAGATCTAAGCTTAGCATCTAAAACTGATAAACTTACAGATACAATTGATTATACGATGGTGTATTCTCAAATCAAAGAAGTTATGGAAACTCAACGTTTTCATTTATTAGAAGCAGTCGGTGGTCATATTGCGGAGCTGATTTTAGAAACTACAATTGCTACTGCTGTCACAATAACAATTCGTAAGCCTGCTGTACCAATTCCTGGTCCATTAGATTATGTTCAGGTAGAAATTAGTCGGAGTAAGTAAGGCGATGATTTTACTAGGTTTGGGTTCTAATATGGGCGAACGAGAAGATAATATAAGATTAGCAATTTGTGAACTAGCAAAGCATCCTGAGATTTTTATTGATGAAACATCATCTTTATATGAAACAAAGCCTGTTGGTATGGTGGATCAACCTGACTTTTTAAACTTAGTTATTAGTATTAATACTAAATTAACTCCCCATGAGTTACTTGCAGAATGTTTACATACAGAATTTGAATTAGGTAGAGTTCGTAATCAGCGATGGGGTCCTAGAAATATAGATATTGATATTCTTATTTATCATAATCGTGTTATTCAGGATGAGGTGCTACAGATACCTCATCCTCGTTTACATGAGAGATCTTTTGTACTTATACCTTTACAGGAAATTGCTTATGATATACCTGTATATCAAGGCTTAACTTCTGGAGAGTTATTGCAAAAACTGGATGACAGTGATGACGTTGTATTGTATAAAAGGATGAATTTAGAATTTTTACACGAGATAGGGGGTTAGCGGAAGTTGCCTAAACCACGTAAAGTTTTATTTATCAGTGCACCAGTAGGGGCAGGTCATATAAAGGCTGCTCAATCAATTGCTGCAGCAATATGTAAAAAACATGATCATGTTGAAACAAAGTTAGCGAATATCTTTGATTTTTTTAATGCATATGTTGGGAAAAATATACTAAGTATTTATCTTAAGATATTAGCTATATTTCCTCAACTTTATGGTATGATGTATGGCTGGGGTAATGAGAGTTCTCTTGCATTAGTGGGTCGCCAGATAGTTAGCCGTTATTTAGCGAAACGAATGGAAAAGTATATTTTGAGCTATAATCCAGATGTAATCGTATGCACCCATGCAACACCAGCTGGAATCGTATCTTCTTTAATAAAAGATAAGAAACTCAACATTCCGGTAGTAGTTGTTGTCACTGATTTTGTGGTGCACCGTTTATGGGTTTATCCAGAAATACAACACTATATTGTTGCTAATGAAAAAATGGGCGAATTTTTAAATGAACATGGCATAAATAACAACTGTGTAAAGGTGATAGGAATTCCTGTTGATGAGAAATTCTTGGAATTACCTGTTAAAGAAAAAGTAATAAGTGATTTACAGTTCTCTAGTCAAGTAAAAACCATTCTTATTATGGGAGGTGGTGCAGGACTATTACCCATGGATGAGATTCTTTTATGTTGTGAGAATATTGGCATTTCGCTACAAATTATTGTTGTTGCAGGCAATAATAAAGATATTTATAAAAAATTGAAAAACTTACAACCTATGCTGCACAATAAAGTGAAAGTTTTAGGTTATGTTTCTTATGTTAATGAATTAATGGCGATCTCTGATCTAATTATATCGAAACCTGGTGGAATGACGTGTGCAGAGACACTATGTACAGGCATTCCCATGTTAATTTATCGACCAATACCAGGGCAAGAGGTCGCGAACACCAATTATTTAATTGAGCATCAGGTAGCCTTGTGTGCAGACTCTTTACATGACGTACAAGCTATTGTAAAAAAGTTATTTATCGAACAGCCAGAAGAGTTGGACAGACTTCGCCAGAATACTTTCAAGATTAGACGTCCTCAAGCTGCTGTAGCAATCGGAGATTATATTTTTTCTCTAGCTGAGAGTAAGACTTAATAGATTCTTAATTCGTTTTTTTCAAGTATTATGGGAGAGTTACATTTCAATTTATGTATTGACATTTTTTTGTTGGTGTGTGTTGTGGAAGTGTGCTATAATTACCATTATTTTATACTGCTTTTCCTTAGAAAATATATGAACAGGCAAATATGCCAATGAATCATGTTGGAGGAAAGATGGAAAAAATATACTTGGCAGCTTTACAGATGGTATCTGGTATTGGCAATGCACGTCTTAAGGGATTAGTTTCTTTTTTCGGTAGCGCTCAGCAAGCCTGGACGGCTAATAAGCGTGAATTATTTACATGTGGATATTTAGATGAAACAATCTATAATAAATTACTCATACATCGGGAAAAAATAGATATATATACATTAGCATGTGATTGGAAAAAGAAAGGTATTAAACTTTGTACTTATAGTGATCCCGAGTATCCTCAATTACTTTTAAATACCTTTAAACCTCCTCAAGTTTTATTCTATCGCGGCGTATTGCCAATTACGGATAATCTTATTGCAATTGTTGGAGCGAGAAAAGCCACTTCTTATGGCAAAAATATTGCCCAGTTTTTAGCAACAGAACTTACGGCGGCTGGAATTTGGGTAGTCAGTGGTGCCGCTCGTGGTATTGATACTGCTGCGCACCAAGGGGCATTGTTAAAAGAAGGATATACGATAGCAGTTCTCGGCTGTGGAGTGGACGTTAATTACCCACCAGAAAATGGGAAATTAATAAATCAGATTGCAGAATGCGGTGCAGTAGTTTCTGAATATGCACCTGGTACTATTGCCCATCCCGGTCATTTTCCAGCAAGAAATAGGATTATTAATGGATTGTCACGTGGTGTGGTGGTGGTAGAAGCTGCAGAAAGAAGCGGGGCATTAATTACAGCCGATTTTGCTCTAGAAGAAGGACGTGATGTCTTTGCTGTACCCGGCAGTATTTTCTCAGCAGCGAGTAAAGGTACGCATCGTCTTATAAAGCAAGGGGCAAAACTTATTGATAGTGCTGCAGATATACTAGAAGAGTATAATCTTGTTGCCGCCCCAAAGGAGCCTGAATTAGTTGAACTCACTGCAGAGGAAGCTATGGTTTATGATTCTCTCACATATGAGAATCCTCTGGGGGTTGAAGAAATTGCAGTGAAGACCCAATTAGGTATAACAGTGATTACATATATATTACTTCAGTTTGAATTACGTGGGTTAGCGACAGAGCATAGCGGAAGACGCTATTTGCGTTGCGCTAAGGAGGGAGTCAAGTGAGCAAAGCGTTAGTTATAGTTGAATCTCCAGCAAAAGCAAAGACCATTGAAAAGTTTCTAGGAAAAAATTATACTGTTAAGGCTTCTATGGGACATTTGCGAGATTTGCCTAAAAGTCAATTTGGCATAGATGTAGATAATAATTTTGCGCCTAAATATATCAATATTCGTGGCAAAGGCGATATTATAAAAAGTCTTAAGAATGCTGCTAAAGCAGCAGATACTGTTTATCTGGCTTCTGACCCTGATCGGGAAGGGGAAGCCATTGCTTGGCATTTATCACATATATTAAATATACCTCAAGATAAGGCATGCAGAATTGAATTCAACGAAATTACAAAACCTACCATCCAAAATGCTGTGAAAAAACCTCGCCCGATTAACATGGAGAGGGTAGATGCTCAGCAAGCTAGACGCTTATTAGATCGGATTGTGGGTTATCAATTGAGTCCGCTCTTGTGGCGGAAGGTACGTAAGGGCCTTAGTGCAGGGCGAGTACAGTCCGTAGCCGTAGGAATTATCTGTGATAGGGAAAAAGAGATTCAAGCCTTTATTTCAGAAGAGTATTGGACTGTAATAGCAAAATTACGAGGAATGCCTAAAACTGCACTATTTGACGCTCAGCTTATCCTGATTGACGGTCAAAAGGCTAAGATTGATAATGAAGATCAAGCTGAAAAGATAAAAGAAGAATTGGAAAAGGCTGAATTTGTTGTAACGGAAGTAAAACGACGAGAACGTCGACGTAATCCTGCAGCACCATTTATTACGAGCAGTTTGCAACAAGAGGCTTCACGTAAACTTGGCTTTACCTCTCGTAAGACAATGATGGTGGCTCAACAATTATATGAAGGGCTGGAAATTGGTAGTTCAGGTCCAGTGGGCCTCATTACCTATATGCGTACGGACTCTGTACGTTTAGCTGAATCTGCCCAACAAGATGCTAGGACTTATATAACATCTCAATATGGGGAAAATTATTTGCCTGAAAAAAGTCCTGTATATTCATCAAAAAAATCCCAAGACGCACATGAGGCAATTCGTCCGACTACTTTAGAATTTCCTCCTAACAAATTAATTAAGTATCTTTCGAAAGATCAGTTACGATTATACACATTAATTTGGGATCGATTTATTGCCAGCCAAATGACTCCAGCTATTTATGATACTTTAACTGTGGATATTGCTGCTAATCGCTTTGCTTTGCGAGCAACAGGATCTACGGTTAAATTTCCTGGGTTTATGGCTGTATATACTGAAAGTAAAGATGGAGAAGAAAAAGAGAAAGATATTACATTACCTGAATTGGCACCTGGCGAGAAGTTAAAGGCTAATAAAATTACTCCGAAACAGCACTTTACAGAACCACCGCCTAGATATACAGAATCTAGTTTGGTAAAGATATTAGAAGAAAAAGGCATTGGTCGCCCAAGTACTTATTCTCCTATTATCGAAACAATTTTGGCGCGAGGTTATGTAATAAAGGTAGAGAAAAAATTTCAACCAACAGAACTAGGTTTTGTAGTTCTTGATTTATTAAAACAATATTTTAGAGCAATAGTGGACGTTGAATTTACTGCTAAAATGGAAAATAGTCTTGATGAAATTGCCGATGGCAAAGGATCGCGTGTTGGCTTATTACAAGAGTTCTATAAGTGGTTTGCAGTGGATTTGGAACAAGCAGAAAAAGAAATTGGTCATGTTGAACTTCCAGTGGAAATTTCTGACGTACAATGCGAAAATTGCGGAAGATTCATGGTAGTGAAGCATGGGCGTTATGGAGATTTCTTAGCATGCCCTGGTTTTCCTGAGTGCCGCAATACAAAGCCTATTTTAAAAGAAACTGGAGTGCAATGCCCTAAGTGTACAGGTGATATTGTTGAGCGGCGAACAAAACGGGGTAAAAATTTTTATGGCTGCAAAAGTTATCCTACCTGTGATTTTATGACCTGGGATATGCCATTAAAGGAAAACTGTCAGGCTTGTGGGGCTTTTATGTTGCGGCATAATTTAAAAAATGGCCGATTTAACACAATATGTAGTAATGAGTCCTGTGTGACTCGCCAGAGTACTACTGAGAAAAAAGTAGATAATGCAAAAAAAACGAAAGTGACAAACAAAAGTAACAAAAGCAAGAAAACTAAAGATATAACAACAACTAAAAAGCAGAACAATACAATATAAATAATATAATCGGAGGAACAATCGTGTCTAAAGTAACTATTATAGGAGCTGGTTTAGCTGGCAGTGAGGCGGCTTGGCAAGTGGCGGAAGCTGGATTTGATGTAGAATTACATGAGATGAGACCTCATGTAATGCCGCCAGCCCATCATACGGACCAATTTGCTGAGCTGGTGTGTAGTAATTCATTGCGCGGAGCTGCAATCGAAAATGCTGTAGGATTATTAAAAGAAGAAATGCGGCAAATGAATTCATTAATAATGAAAGCAGCAGATGCTAGTAAAGTGCCAGCTGGTGGTGCCTTAGCAGTAGATCGCGACTCATTTAGCCAATTTATAACTAAGACGCTTATAAATCATCCAAGGGTAACTGTTGTAAGTGGAGAAGTGACAGCGATTCCTCATGCCCAGCCGCTTATCATTGCTAGTGGGCCCCTAACATCCCAAAGCTTGTCAGAATCTATAGGTAAAATGACGGGTAATGAATATCTGTACTTTTATGATGCTGCTGCACCAATCTTACTAGGCGATTCTCTTGATATGAGCAAAATATATAGAGCTTCTCGTTATGGTAAAGGGGATGATGATTATCTAAATTGTCCGATGAATAAAGTTGAATATGAACATTTTTGGCATGAATTAACCCATGCTGAAACAACACCTGTTAAAAATTTTGAGAAAGCTGTTTTTTTTGAAGGCTGTATGCCAGTAGAAGAAATGGCCAGCCGCGGTATTGATACTTTGCGTTTTGGACCGTTAAAACCAGTTGGTTTAGAGCATCCAGTTACTGGTGAAAAGCCTTATGCGGTAATACAATTGCGTCAAGACAATTTTGCTGCTACCTTATATAATATCGTTGGGTTTCAGACACATTTAAAATGGCCGGAGCAAGAACGTGTTTTTCGCTTGATACCTGGTTTGGAAAAAGCAGACTTTGTAAGGTTGGGTGTTATGCATCGTAATACGTTCATTAATTCACCGAAGATATTATCTGCCACATTACAAATGGTTATGAATCAGAACATATTTTTCGCTGGACAAATTACGGGAGTAGAAGGATATGTTGAATCTGCTGCTTCAGGATTAGTGGCAGGACTAAATGCTAGTCGCTTAGTATCGGGGCGTAAACCTGTGGTATTTCCTAGCGAAACAGCTCATGGTGCTTTATGCCAATATATTACGAATGCAGAGGTTAAACATTTTCAACCTATGAACATCAATTTTGGACTCTTACCACCATGGGAAGAACGAATTCGGGATAAAAAAATTAAAAATAATCTAATTGCCCAGCGCTCTTTAACGGCTATAGGTAAATTTAAAGAAAAATTAGACAATAATCTTGCATAATTATTGTTATTATGCTAGTATGAATTAATAAATTTTTCTACATAGCTTGACAAAAGGTGAGGCCAGTCTTAACAGTGTTTCACAGTTAGGCGTAGTTAGGAATGTAGGATTGTTATTATGACAATTGCAACCATTTATGTTACTTTAAAGAGTGAAAAGAATGCCTCACAGCACACTATAGTGGATTATTTAAGCAGATATCGAGGGATTTGTCGAACTTGCTTAAATACAAAGTGCTGGGGAGGTTATTTTTGGTCATGTGACAAAATCAAAACCAAGGGCAGTCTATCAAGTGCATAGTTATGTGCATAGGAGGCGGTACGTATGTTTCACGCAACAACCATTATTGCTGTAAAGAAACAGGGGAAAACAGCAATCGCTGGTGATGGGCAGGTTACTTTTGGTGGTAATACTATTATGAAACATAATGCTAAAAAAGTTCGCCGTTTATATCATGGTCAAGTTTTAGCCGGTTTTGCTGGATCAGTAGCTGATGCATTTACTTTATTTGGGAAATTTGAAGTGAAGTTGGAAGAGTTCAATGGTAACTTGATGCGTGCGGCAGTTGAGTTAGCTAAAGAGTGGCGTTCAGATAGAGTTTTACGTCGTTTAGAAGCGTTACTCATTGTTACAGATGCAGATCATATGTTAATTATATCAGGAAATGGTGAGGTAATTGAGCCCGATGATGATGTTACTTCTATTGGTTCAGGTGGTCCTTATGCCTTAGCAGCAGCTCGGGCTTTAGTAAAACACTCTAATTTATCTGCTTCTGAAATTGCTAGAGAAGCGCTTCACACTGCAGCAAGTATTTGTGTGTATACAAATGATCATATTACAGTTGAAGAGTTATAAAAAGGGGTGACCATATTGAATGAAATGACACCTAAGCAAATTGTAATAGAATTAGATAAATATATCGTGGGGCAAAAACAAGCCAAAAAATCAGTAGCAGTAGCACTTCGCAATCGTTGGCGCAGTAAACAACTATCTTCAAACTTACAAGATGAAATAATTCCTAAAAATATTTTGATGATTGGCCCAACTGGTGTAGGTAAGACCGAAATTGCCAGACGTTTAGCTAAATTGGTTAATGCACCTTTTGTAAAGGTAGAGGCTACTAAATTTACTGAAGTCGGATACGTGGGTCGTGATGTTGAATCAATGGTTCGAGATCTGGTAGAGACTGCCATTCGTATGGTTAAACAGGAAAAATTACTAGAAGTAACAGAAAAAGCACATATATTTGCTGAAGAGCGTATATTAGAATTTTTTATTCCGTCAATTAAAAAAGAAACACCACGTAATCCTTTTGAAATTTTGTTTGGTGGAGTATCCTCAAATAATGATACAACGTTGAATAAAGTAGTAGCAGAAAATGTAGAGGCTCCGATTCTTAATAGGGAATATTGGAAAAAACGTCTAGACAGCGGTGAATTAGAAAATGAATTTATAGAAATAATAGTAGAAGACACTGCAAATCCCATGATGGGGGCTTTCTCTGGCGCAGGTATTGAAGAAATGGGTATTAATATACAAGATATGCTTGGTAGTTTTTTACCTAAGAAACAAAAGAAACGTAATGTGACTGTTGCCAATGCCCGCAAAATTTTCATTCAGGAAGAAGCTCAAAAACTCATTGATATGGATGAAGTTACTGCTGTTGCTCTAGATTTAGCAGAAAACTCAGGTATTATTTTCTTAGATGAAATTGATAAAATCGTAGGGCGTGGAAAATCTTCAGGTCCTGATGTATCACGGGAAGGTGTGCAACGCGATATTTTGCCAATTGTAGAAGGATCTACTGTGGTTACTAAGCATGGTCCTAT
>JARBUM010000077.1 GCA_029239675.1 Pelosinus sp.
ATCACCATACAAATTGGTGTAATCGAAGGTAAAGCCGGAAGAAAGTGTTAGGACTGACATAGATGCACGCTCCTATCATTCTCTACTTAGATTAGTACCTACTCCACTTTGTACAGTATTTGCCTTATAAGCTGGAAAACCCTTCCTCCCTATAGTAAAATTCAATCAGTACCTTTTAGAAGCAGGTGATCATATGCTCTATGTCCTAAAAGTGATCTATAGTACGTTTTTCGTTCCGCCGGGACTATTTCTTGTATTGCTGCTTGCCCTTGTCATCCGCCTTTACCGACGCCAAAGGAAGAGCGCTTCGTTACTGCTCAGCTTCACGATCATCTTTTACCTGTGTACCATCCCGGTTGTTGCCGATCCCGTCATACGTTCTCTGGAGGCGCGCTATACTCCTCCTGCAGTCTTCAGCGGCGATGTGATCGTCCTTTTAGGCGGCGGTGCAACCATGGATACTCCCAATATAGACGGCCACGGGCATCTCAGCGGCTATGCGGCTAACCGTTTACTGACCGCTGCCCAGCTCTACCATAAATATAAGCTTCCCATCCTCACATCAGGCGGTAAAGTGCTGGAGACGACTGGTACGGAAGCGGAAATATCCCGGACTATTCTGCTGAGTCTTGGCGTTCCTGATGAGAAAATCATTGTCGAAAATCAAAGCCTCAATACAACACAGAATGCAGAATACAGCAAAAAGCTACTTGATTCCCATGGCCTGAGTCAGCCTGTATTAGTCACTTCGGCCTTTCATATGCCCCGTGCAGTGCTGCAGTTTCAAAAGGCAGGCATCAAGGTACTCCCCTGGCCAACCGATTATCAGGCTAACGTGCACAGTCTAATATCGTGGTTCGATTTTGTTCCGTCTAGCGGTGCTCTTACGAATATTGCCCTGTCAATCAAAGAATATCTCGGCCTTGCAGCTATCAAATGGTATTAACTCAGAAATCCATTCCGACTGTGCTTGTCGGATAAAGCAGTTAGTGATAGAATTAAGTATTGTGATTTATAGATTATTTTCAGAAGAAAGGAATCGTAAATGTGCATTTACTCAAATACCCTCTATTTGTAATTGTTATACTTTCCTATTATATCGGCTCTTACCTGCCAATAACTTGGGGTTGGGAGAATGGGTTGCTTGAATGGTCACAAGTCATACTATTAGCTGCGGGGGCACTCTTAACCAGCTACTGGTGGCAAGAGGCAAAATCGAGCAAAAATTTTCGCCATGCTTCTTTTTTTGCCTGGGTGATGCCACTCTGGCTGCTCATGATTGGCCGTGAACTCAGCTGGGGTCGAGTATTTTATCCTGCAGGACTCGATCCGGTCGATGGACCTTATTTCATCTCTGTAGCTCAGCTTCCCTACGGGAAAATCGTTTATCCGGTAATTGCCATCATTATCTTTGCTTGGTTTCTTGCAGTTGTTAAGTACAAGCTATATGTCATCCCCTATGAACTATACCGGCAAGGACGTTTTCCAACCGGCGAGTTTATTCTGGTAGTTTTCTCTTTCGCTGTCGCTTATATTGCTGAAAAACATTTTCATAACGCAATTATGGAAGAACTCGTTGAATGTATTGCCTATTTTTCCCTTATTCTTACAGCTTATCGTGCAAAAGTTGCATTGCAGCAGCGCAGTACCATTATATTGCCACATCGTTTTCTTTAAAATCGACTGATCAGTCAATTCTTATATAGAAAAGGGGTTATAACTTGCCTATTAAGTGGATTTTGTTTACAGGAGTGTTAGTATCGTATTTTATTAGCCCCTATCTGCCAATATCATGGGGCTGGGAAAATAGCCTATTAGAATGGCTGCAGGTAATTATTCTGGCGTCAGGCTTGGTCCTAAATTATAAATGGTGGCATGACGCAAAATCAGCCGGTGACTGGTCGGCTGCGCGCTTTCTCACCTGGGCTGTACCGCTATGGCTTCTCATGATTGGTAGAGAACTGAGCTGGGGTCGGGTATTTTATCCTAATGGATTTGATCCTGTAAATGGCCCTTCATTCGTAACACTGGCGGAACTGCCTTATGGCACAATTGTTAATCCTCTGCTGGCCGTCACTATTGTAGTTTGGCTGATTGCCGTTATCAAATACGACTTGTATAAAATTCCTTACAAGCTGCTAAAAGAGAAGCATTTTCCTGTTAGTGAGCTTTCGATAACCATTCTGGCATTAGTAGTTGCCGGGTTAGGAGAAAAGAAGCTGCATCTGCCCGTCATGGAGGAGTTTGATGAGTGTCTTGCCTATTTGGGATTAATTTTGACAGCTTATTGTGTAAGCAAGGCCTTAAAGAGTAACGCAAAATAAATATAAAAGCACTGAGGTTGCCACCTTGTATATATTTCTTTTATTGCAAGGTGAGCAACATCAGTGCTTAATTTATCTCTGAACTACAAAAAGATAAAAGATATCTTGATTTACACCACTACCGGTGGTATATTTTCCTAGAAAGCATGCGGCAAGCGGAATCGTCACTTACGATTCTGCCTCTTGGCTGAGCTGTAAAATCTAAGGAGGCAATAGTAGGTGCAAGATCATATAGAAAACATCCTAATAATCCGAAGAGGCGCGATAGGTGATATTATTTTCACGCTTCCGGCTTATTATATGCTTAGAACTAATTTTCCTAACAGCAAGATTAGCTTTTTGGTTAAAGATATTTATTCACCTATCCTCAAGGGGTTTCCAGGCCTTGACGAAATTCTGCTTGTGAATAATAAGATACTCTCATCTAAAAATATTCTTAATATTGGTAAAATGAGTATCGATCTATTTCACACTATGCGGAATAATAACTACCAATTGGTAGTTGATTTTGCCGGACACGGAGAACAAGCTTTTTTCTTGTGGGTAAGCGGAATAAAGCATCGTTGGGGCTTAATTAAAGCCAGAAAGCCTATTCGGCAGTGGTTTTATACGAATAGCACCATACGTGAAACAGATGTTCATGTAATTGATCAGCATCTCAACCTGCTTAAACAAGGGGGGCTGACGCCTTCTCCTGTTAAAAATCACTATGTTATCCCACAGGATAGCTTAGATAAAGCTAAAGGACTTTTTAAGAATTGGGGTCTATCCCACCAGAAACCAACTATTTTTATTCAGCCTTTTACGGGTGATGGCATCTCTGGCAAGATATGGCCGTTAGAGCGGTATCTAAACCTTGCCGAGTACTGGCAAAAGCAGGGCGTACAAATATTATTCGGAGGAGGACCATCAGAACGACAGAAATTAACGGAAGTAGCAGAGCGTTTTCCAGTTGCTGCAGGACAAGCTGACTTCATCACTTCTGTTGGTTTAACAACGTTATCTTCAATAGTAATCGGTGGAGACACTGGCCTGCTTCATGCCGCTCTGGCTGCCGGGAAGCGCACCGTCATGGTTGTAGGTCCTACTAATTATCAATTAATCGGTCCCTATAGAAAACCCGAATGGGCTGTACGGCCGCAATCCGGAACCTCTATAGAAACGATTAGTGTGGAACAAATGATCACAGCTACCCAGAAAGCACTAAACGAAAAATTCTAGTTTATAAATTCGACCGTTTGGAAGGGGATCAGCAAATGTTAATCAATTTGAACTTAATTCTCCTTTCTATCTTGCTGCTCGTTATAGCATTAATCTCTATATACGTTTATTCCAGATACAGGAAAATTTGTAACATACAACGCATCAAGGAGCTCTCTTATGACTTCGAAACGGTCAACTCAATTTTAGCAGAAGGAAAGAAAATCTTAATATTTGCGCCTCATCAAGATGATGAAGCATTGATGTGCGCAGGAGTTATTAGCCATGCGCTAAACAACCATGCTGAAGTTAAAATTGGTGTCATCACCAATGGTGATAAAAAGGGCCGTAAAATCGGTCTAACTCGTATGAAGGAAACGATCAAGGCTATGGAGTGTTTGGGCTTAGACCGGAAGAATATAACATTTTTTGGTTACGGCAGTACAGAGATGGATATTAAGACAAGTTTTATGTACCGGCTTTTTCACGCTGAGACAGAGACTACCGTTATCTCTTCGAATGTTGGCTCAGAAACTTACAGTATTCCTGATTCCTCAGAGTATCATTATCACAAATTTGGCGTACATGGCTCCTACAGCCGATCTACACTCCGCCAGGATCTTGAGCTGTTTATAAAAGAACAAAAACCTGATCACATTTTTGCTGCTTCTCTATACGATATTCACCCAGATCATTTTATCCTCTATCAATTCATTGTTGATGCAATAATTAATATTAAACGTTCCGACCATACATTTTCTCCTGAATTACATGAATATGTAATTCATTCCCATGATGGCGATGATTATTGGCCGCTTCGAAACCTTAATAATAATTCGCTTATTCCATTTTCAAAGCCAGCCACATTTGACTCTGCTACCTTGTTAGACTGGGAGAAACGAGAAATCTTTACTGTTCCTATTGATATGCAGAGTGTAGCCCTATCCAAAAATAAAAAACATATCGCTATAAGTAAATATCGCAGCCAGCGCCCATCAGGCAATAAAAACTATCTCTATTCTTATGTAAAACGTGATGAAATTTTTTGGAAAAAAGATTTTTCTAATATAGCATTTCTTGCAAGTGTTAGTGCTTCTTCCGAAAATTCTGAATCAGATCAACTTGGTTGTAAAGTGATTGATGGAATCAGCGATGGTTACCCACGTTTTCCGAATAATGAATGGGTGTCGTTAGGAGAAACGTCAGGAGCCTGGATTCAGTTAGATTGGTCTCAGGCCTATAGTGTTAGTAAGATCGTTCTGTATGATCGTCCAAATTTGAAAGATAATATCCTTAGTGCAACACTTACTTTCAGTGATGGTACTATGATAGATACGGGACCGCTGCCGAACAATGGCAGTAGTTATGAAATCCTGTTTGCACCCAAAACTATTAATTGGGTTAAACTGACTGTAAATAAGGCTTCTGGTGAAAATGTAGGTTTAAGTGAGTTTGAAGTTTATCAGGCCTCTGAATTTCAATCTTAGCTCAATTCATTACAGGGAGAACATCATGCAAATAAATGTTTTACATATGAGCCATTTTGAGATACGTTATGGCGCTGAAAAACAATTGCTGGACTATTTATCACTTTCTAGCAAATCTCCAAATGAAATTAAGCATCATGTTTGCGCATTACGACTCAGCAATTCCATATACGATGAGTTAAAAAAAATGAATATTCCTTTACTTATTACAAAATTATGGCCATGGAATATCACCGAATTTGCAAGCTTTGTAAAAATGCATAACATTCATATTCTGCATGTACACAACCAATTACGCTTTCCCCTTCGCTCACGAATTCTTCCTAAATTAGCTGGTGTCCCTCTAATTTTAGAACATGAACATGGAATGATTTGGAACACATCGTCAACACGGCTTATAAAATTGACGAACCACTTGGTAAATGCCAATATATGCAATTCAAACGCTGCTAAAATAATGTTAAAACACAAATGTGACATCAATGCTCAGGTAATTTACAATGGAATTCCCCTCTCTTCTGAAGAAGTAGAAAACCGTAGCCAATTGAAAGAAAAACTGGGGCTGCCCCATAACACACCAATTGCCGGCTTTGTTGGCCGACTCAACAATCCCAAAGGAGCAGAGGCCTTTATCAGAATGATCCCCCTTGTAAAAAAAGATCTTCCTCAAGCAAGGTTCATTCTGGTTGGTGACGGGCCTATGCGAGATAGTTTGGAAAACGAAGCAAAAAATCTGGGCATTCACGATCTAGTTTTCTTTTTAGGCTATCAAAAAGACGCCCATTTGTTAATGGAGGAAATGGATGTAGTTGTAGTCCCTTCCTTCAGAGAAGCCTTTGGTAATGTTGTTATAGAAGCAGCCTTGGCCAAAAGGCCAGTAATTGCCTCTAATGTAGATGGTTTGGCTGAAACGATTATTGACGGAGAAACTGGCTTTTTAGTTGATTGTACAGAGCCAATTATCACTCGCACTAAAGGGACAAACAGGCTCCCCCGCTCTGTCGTCGATGGCCGCACACTGGAGCTTAGACCACCCTATTTACCTAATACTAAAATGTTGGCAGAAAAAGTGTTAGCATGCTTGCAAAACCCTGAACTGTCATCCTTATTAGGCCACCAAGCCTATTTGCGAGCTCATAGCGAGTTTTCCTTAGAGCGTTACCGCTTGGATGTAGATAATAAGTACCGGGAGCTCGTAAGCAAAAATCCGGTCTCACTTTAATTGTAAAATTACTCTGCACGTTTATGAAATAAGGCTGCTTCAGTTATCACTGAAGCAGCCTTCCTCTATATCCCTACAATAATCTCGCTAATTTCCACAATATTTCATTTTCTGAGAAAACAATTCGATATTTAACTTTGTCGACTGCCTTTAACTGACTAGCATCTAAATAAGTCAAATACATATTGTATTCTTTATTATTCTTTATTTGGAGGGCTTCATCTTCATATCCATTCTTAATCATACGCCACAAAAATTTATATAATTTATAGGCAACTCTCCTATATAGTATTTGCTGTAGCTCTTGCTTATCGCATTGTGAACACGGCTGGAACAATATAGATTCAGCTGCTCTTTTAAAACCATGAATAGCATGAATATGCTTCTGCCAATTCCACTTTGCTGTAATCGCCGATCCATTGCGAATACGATAAATCATTAATTCCTTAGGAACAGCCTGAACCATAGCAGCAGCGACTAGTTTCCATATGAATTCCTGATCTTGCCCGACAAGGCACCCTTCAGTGAACTGGATTTGAAGCCGGTCCACTAACTCCTTCTTTACCATGATCGCTCCAATATGAATTTGTGTTTCACCTTGAATAACAGGAACCAGAATATTTCCACTGGCATAAGGATAACTAAACTTCCGTTTTAAACCGTTCGCATAAAGATGCGTATAGCCACAATAAGCCATATTAATATTATTTTCTCGAAATGCAGCAAGTAATTCTTCTAAAAATTCGGGTTTCCACATATCATCGCCATCAAGAAAAGCCAGGTACGTTCCTAAAGCATTTGATAAGCCTGTATTTCTGGCTTTTGAAACGCCACCATTGGATTGACAGATTAACCGGAAGCGATCATCATGCTGAATAAAATCCCGAATAACCTCTACCGTATTATCAGTCGATCCATCATCAACAATAATTGCTTCCCAATTGCTAACTGTCTGTTTTTGTATGGTTTCAAGAGTTTCTCTAATAAATGGTCCCACATTATATGCTGGAACAACTATAGATACGAGGTTCATAATTTGGCTCCTTTAATTCTATCTCGCAAGAAAATCAATTGATTTTTACAGTTCCAATCTCGTCTATATATGCTAGTAGCTCTTTTGTCTTAGTCGCCATCAGCGCGGTATCAGCTCTCGCTTCCACATTCAAGCGAATAACCGGCTCAGTATTAGACATTCGCAGGTTAAATCGCCATTCTTCATACTCAACACCCAGCCCGTCAGTCCGGTCAACCCGGGCAGAATGATTTACAAACTTTCTTTCCACATGCTCCAATACCTGTTTAGCATCCGCTACAGTTCGGTTAATCTCACCACTACAGGGAAACTTAGTCATACGCTCATTAACTAATACAGATAGCGGTTTTCCTGTAATACACATCGTCAATACGACCAATAGCCAAGGTATCATACCACTGTCACAGTAAGCAAAATCTCTGAAATAATGATGAGCCGACATTTCGCCTCCATATACGGCATCTTCATTACGCATGCGCTCTTTAATAAAGGCATGGCCAGTCTTACTCTGTATTGGAATACCGCCAAACTGCCTGACAAGCTCAATTGTATTCCAAGTTAAACGGGGATCATAAATTATCTTACCACCAGAATGACGGTGCAAAAAGGCCTGTGCCAAGAGGCCCACAATATAATATCCTTCGATGAAATTACCCTCTTCATCAAATAAGAAGCAGCGATCAAAGTCTCCATCCCAGGCAATTCCCAAATCCGCACCTGTCTTACGCACAGCAGCTGCGGTTGCTTCTCGATTCTCCGTTAGAAGCGGATTTGGTATTCCGTGCGGAAAAGTCCCATCTGGATGATGGTAGACTTTAATCAGTTCGAATGGTAAATGCTTTTCCAAGGCATCCAAAACCGGTCCGGCACAGCCGTTACCGGCATTTACCACAATCTTTAAAGGTCGCAATTTGGCAACATCAACATAACTCCTTAAATGCTGAATATAAGCATCCAAAATAGAAAGGGACTGTACAGTCCCTTTTTCTCCTGGAAGCACAGGCGCAAAGGTAGCACTTACTGCCATTTCCTCAATATCTCTAAGACCAGTATCTCCACTTATTGGCTTAGAACCAGCCTTTACCAGCTTTAAGCCATTATAATTCATTGGATTATGACTGGCTGTAACCATTATCCCGCCATCAGTATTCAGATGAAACGTAGCAAAATAGACCTGTTCAGTACCGCACAAACCCAGATCAAGAACTTCACAGCCTGCATCGATTAAGCCTTCTACCAGAGCTGCAGCCAGAGAACTGCTGGATAGTCTAACATCGCGACCGACTACAACTCTTTTTGCACCCAGAAACACCGCGTATGCTCGTCCAATACGATAAACAAGTTCCTCATTCAGGTCTTCCGGCACCTTACCGCGAATATCATAAGCTTTGAATGCCGCCCTGCTAAAAACAGCCATAGAATTTACCTCCTTGATGAGTCAATCAATTTACGCCCTTGATCACATTATACTCATTCTATGCTTTTTCCTCGGGTAATTCTCCACCAGGCTATCCCGCGCTTAGCTGTTATGTCCTGTTTTATTTTTTCCATCGCAGGCATTTCTGTGGAAGCTGGTTCCGAACTTAAGGCTTCAACAGTCCCACTACCAAGCCTACCGATTTTTTCGGGTGTAATCCATAACTGATCATTTATGCCAAGACTTTTAGCCGTTGTTAAGCTTTCGCCTACAGAATAGTAACTAAATCCTGCTGGTGCGATTAGCTCAAACAAAGTTGGCATTATATCAATATGGCTGCCGGCTGATTTATCAGGCAGTAATTCTTTCGTCACTCCCTGACCATAGAGAACTAAAGGGACAGCATATCGCTCATATAAAGGGGGATTTGTTTCCAGATTCACCCTGTCACCGTGGTCACCAGTAACGATAAATAAGCTATCAGGATATTTCTTGTACGTAGTTTGTACAAAATCAGTCAAAACTTTATCTGCATACCAAAAATGTCCAAGCTTATTAATCCACTCTTGGTCTGATTTTAATTTGCCAGGTAACCCACTATTTATTATTTCTCCGTCAAAATTCTCATTCTGTAAATTGACTGTATAAGGAGGATGATTTGATGTAGTTAATATTACATGAAATGTCGGTTCTTCATCCTTAATCATATCGGAAATAGCCTTTAGAAAATACTTGTCTTCACTGCCCCAGGCATTTCCTTCCTGATTTTGCAGATCACTACAGCCATAGAACTGGTCAAAGCCTTGCGCTAAAGCAAAATCTTCCAAACGCTGCCAGGAGCTGAAACCTCCATACCAAAAATACGTTTTATAACCGAGGTTTTTCATTTGTGTCGCAAACGAGGTTGCATATGGTGCTTTATATGACTCTGCCTGATAATTAGGGGAAAGATTGATTTCAGGAAATCCTGTAACAATACTGTTAACTGCCGTCATTGTAGATATGCTTGCCGGTAAAAAGGCCGGTATATACAAAGCATTGCTCTGAGTAATAATACTCTTCAAGCCATTAGCAAGATTTAAATCTTTGTATTGAGGTAGTAGAGGCCATTCTGCATAACTTTCACCAACAATAAGAAAAATGTGCCGAGGTTTCTTAATTCTCGCACCTTGAGCTTCCTTTTTTAAAAAATCTTCTATATTTTTCGTTTGGACCGTATGACCAGCTAAATAATTTCCATATTCAAGTATTTGTTCTGTTGTAATATTTAAATCTTTACCACTCTTCAGTTTTGCATTAATACTATACGCACGATACAATGCCTGAACATCATCTAAAATAGCTTCATTTAGGAATTCGTCTTTACTTTTTGCCGCACTTTCCCAGCTAATACCGTTGCCGTACGTTAAGCTGCCGCCAAAGCGGGTAAATAGTATAAATATGGCGATGCTCATTACTAAGCTCACACGAAATGCAATTTTTTGATTCCTTGTCAAAAACTGTGGCAACTGAAAGGTTTTAGTATTTAATAGAAATTTTAAGAGCCAGCACAGCAAAACAGCAATCAGAAATGCAACTCCCAGGCGAGCTATTAAATGATATTGCTGTACTAACGTATAAAATAAAGCAACCGTGTCATCTTTAAAAGTATTAAAAATAAATACACTGAAAACAGTATGAAATTGTTCATAATAAGGGATTCTGACCTGAAACAATATGCTAAGAATAGTAACATAAAAGCAGCCTACTCCCAATCTTATATTTTGCACCTTAGGCGATTTAACAACGATATTTGCTAAAGTACATAATACAAATGAAAATAATGTGATAATACCTGCACTTTTTAAGCTCAGCCTTGTCCCATAATATAAAGACATAAAAATATCTTTATATGTGGTACTTTCACTCAAATATTCATGTAAAATACCAATAAAGCCGCCACGAAACAAACAAATAACGCCAAGAATAAATAAAAATAATTTAAAGTCCTGCTGTACATTCTTAAATAATTGTTCCCACCTCGACATGCTCTAAAGACTCCTTTTTATATCAAATGCCCAGGAATCTACAACAAAGATAAGATTGCCACATTCCATTGCAAACGCGGCAATCATTCTTGTTGAACTTATCCACAGCTTATAAACTAAACACGCCCATAAATATCATCAAAGCGTACAATATCATCTTCTTCTAAATACTTGCCATTCTGTACTTCAATAATTTCCAATGGAATCCTGCCAGGATTTTTTAGACGATGTTTTGTTAACATGGGAATAAATACACTTTCATTTTCATGAACCATTTGTTCCTTATCGCCGATGGTTACCTGCGCAGAGCCACCTGTAACAATCCAATGTTCACTCCGGTGGTAATGCATCTGCAGGCTCAATTGTTCGCCAGGAGTAACCATAATCTTTTTCATTTTATACCCTGGCCCTTCACCTAAAACGGTATAACTTCCCCATGGACGATGAACAGTAGTAGGAAGATCAGCTTCTGATCGTCCTCTTATTTTTAATTCCGCAACTAATTCCTTTACCTTTTGAGATTCA
>JARBUM010000262.1 GCA_029239675.1 Pelosinus sp.
GAAGGCTGTTGCTTTTCATGGCAATACTACAAAAGGTAAGCAGGTAGCTGCAAAACAGTTAGGAATTGGAGTTGCTACCTTATATCGAAAATTGAATGAATTATTATAATTGATATTTATTAAGGAGAAACAAGATGGTTATGGTAAAGCCGATAAGTCAATTAATTGCTGTGGCTCAGGGGCAGGCTCCTGCGGATTTAGTGTTGAAAAATGCTCAGGTCTTCAATGTATTTACTGGAGAATTTCGTAAAGGCGATGTCGCAGTTGCTGGTGGCTACATTGCTGGTATTGGCCAGTATAATGGTCATAGAAGAGAGATAGATGTAGCTGGAAAATTTCTAACACCTGGTTTTATTGATGGACATGTACATATTGAAAGCTCTATGGTTAGTCCTAACGAGTTTGCTAAGGTCGTGGTTTCTAAAGGAACGACGACTCTTATCGCTGATCCTCATGAAATAGCAAATGTTGTTGGGGAGAAAGGTATTCATTATGTATTAGATGCGGCAGAGAAATTGCCTATACATTTATTTATGATGCTCCCCTCTTGTGTACCTGCAACAAGACTGGAAACTTCAGGTGCAATACTGAAATCACAAGAATTGTCTAAAATTATTAATCATCCGCGAGTATTAGGCCTTGGGGAATTAATGAATTATCCAGGAGTTCTTCTACAAGATAAGGAGATGCTTGCTAAGATCAAATTAGCCGAAGGTAAATTAATTGATGGTCATGCGCCAGAGCTTACTGGTTGTAAATTAACTGCATATATTGCTGCTGGTATTCGGTCAGAACATGAATGTGTAACACCGGCCGAGGCAATAGAAAGGTTGGAGCAGGGCATGTACATTATGCTGCGTGAGGGGTCAGCAGCTAAAAATCTTCTTAATCTGTTACCTATGGTTAATTGTCATACCTCAAGGCGATGTATGTTTGCTACTGATGATCGGCATCCTGGTGATCTCATTACCCTTGGTCATATCAACCATATGGTAAAAATGTCAGTACATGCAGGACTTGATGTGGGAACTGTATTGCAAATGGCCACCATCAATCCAGCAACCTATTTTGCTTTGAAAGATATTGGTGCCATTGCACCTGGTTATTATGCTGATTTATTAGTATTTGATGATCTAGAATCATGGTGTCCTAGTTTAGTTTTTCAACAGGGAAAACTAGTTGCTAAAGATGGTAAATGTATTATTAAAAGTCTAAAAATCGATGATAGAAATATACGTGATACTATGCATTTAGGAGAGATTAGCCTTAAGCAGCTAAAGATAAAGGCTGGTTCAAACTTGGCTAGAGTGATTGGTCTTGTACCCCATCAGCTCATTACTGCTGCTCTAGAATTAGATGTGACGGTGACGAATGGGGAGTTTGTTCAGGATATCGCTCATGATATTCTAAAATTGGCAGTGTTTGAACGGCATCATGCTACTGGGAATGTTGGTGTTGGTTTAATAAAGGGTTTTGGTATGCATGCAGGAGCCATTGCCTCTACGGTTGCTCATGACTCTCATAATGTTGTGGTCATCGGCGCTAGTGATTCTGATATGATTATGGCTGTACAGGAGCTTGCAAGAATAAAAGGTGGTATTGCCATTGTCAATAAGGGAAAGGTGTTAGGGAGCCTTGCTTTGCCCTTAGCAGGGTTAATGGCAGACCAGGATATTCATATTGTTCATGATCAATTAGACTCATTGCATAATATTGCCTATGAACTTGGCGTTAATGCTTGTTATGACCCCTTTATGACGTTGGCTTTTATGAGCTTGCCCGTGATACCAGCATTAAAATTGACCGATAAAGGGCTCGTTGATGTAAATAATTTTGGCGTTTTAGAAGTGTCGGTTTAGGAGTCAACGGTGTTTAGTTGGAATGAAGCTAATAGTGATATCGTAAAACTTAGGTTTATGCCTGTACTATTGGAGCATAGGTAAGGTGAATCTTTTTATATATGCGCCAATAAAATTATCATAATGATAATAAATTTAAAAATTTTAATTGATATATACCTCTTGAGAGTCCTCATTAGAGGTTGGTGAGAGAATAAAAAAATGTAAAATACGATATTTATCATATTGATAAAAAATATCATATTGATAAATAAAATCCGTAATTATCTTATATCATAGAAAAAATGTTTGCTTTATATTGTCTGATTGACTTTAGGTATTACATGTATATTACTAAGTATCTAGCTGTTTCTTCCTATGTGTGCCTTAATATGAATAAGTATTTATGCTGTTTTCTGAATTTTGGCATAGTTATTGCAATATGCTACGTATAGGATAATAGTGGAAAAGGAGCAGAAGTATATGGGACAAAAAATAAAATGGGCTATGAATGATTTGTTGGGAAAAACAGCAAAGGTTTCTACTAATTTTTTGAGTCAGAAAGAAATAGAAAAAGTTAAGAAATTTCATGAGAGTTTTCCTGAATATAGTCGTACACCATTGCGTAATTTAAAAAAATTGGCTACTCATTTAGGAGTGGCAGGGGTATATGTAAAAGATGAATTGCGTAATTTAAAAAAATTGGCTACTCATTTAGGAGTGGCAGGGGTATATGTAAAAGATGAATCGTATCGTTTTGGCTTAAATGCTTTTAAAGTACTAGGAGGCTCCTTTGCCATAGCTAATTATTTAGCACAATGTCTGGGCAAGGATATTAGCCAATTAGATTATAAAAATTTAGTTTCGGATGAAACACGTAAGCTGCTAGGCGAAATTACTTTTGCTACGACAACTGATGGAAATCATGGGCGGGGGGTGGCTTGGACTGCGAGCCGATTGAAACAAAAGTCCGTAGTCTACATGCCTAAAGGGTCTTCCATTACACGACTCAACAGCATTAAGGCAGAGGGAGCAGAAGCATATATAACCGAATTAAATTATGACGATGCTGTGCGATTAACATCTGAAAATGCCAAAAAAAATGGCTGGGTAGTCGTCCAAGATACGGCATGGGAAGGATATGAGGAAATCCCTGCTTGGATTATGCAGGGATATGGCACCATGGCTGCTGAGGCTTTGGAACAATTACAGGAAATGAAAGTTGACAAACCTACACATATCTTTATTCAAGCTGGTGTTGGTTCGTTAGCAGGTGCCGTACAAGGATATTTCTCCTCTGTGTTTGGTGAAGAACGACCGCAAACAATCATTGTTGAATCTGATCAAGCGGATTGCCTATATCAGTCTATCCTAGAGAATGATGGTCAGCCTCATGCTGTTACAGGCGATCTTAATACGATTATGGCTGGCTTGGCTTGTGGTGAACCCAACACTATTAGTTGGAATGTTTTAAGAGATTATAGTGATAGCTTTGTTTCTTGCCCCGATTGGGTGGCAGCAAGAGGAATGCGCATTTTGGGAAGCCCGATAAAAGAAGATTTTCAAGTTATCTCAGGAGAATCGGGAGCGGTTACAGCTGGATTATTAGCTACAATCATGACCAATGAAAAGATGAAAGAGGTAAGAGCTCAGTTTGGTCTTAATAAAAACTCCAAAATACTCCTCTTTAGTACAGAAGGCGATACCGATCCTGAGAAGTACCGTGATATTGTGTGGGATGGTAAATTTCCTGTAAATGAGTAAATATAAAAGTAAGTGAGGGGATAGGCATGTTACTTGTTGGCAATGGTAAAGTGATAACGAGGGATACGTGTCAGCCGTATCTGGCTGATGGTTGTGTAGTAATTCAGGAAAATATGATTATTGAAGTTGGCTTGACTCAAAAGATGCGGCAGCAATACCCTGATGCTGAATTTATGGATGCCAAAGGCAGAGTCATCATGCCTGGAATGATAAATACTCATATGCATTTATATAGTACCTTTGCTCGTGGCATGTCATCTAAAGAAGCTCCACCACAAAATTTTGTGGAAATTTTAGAGCGTTTATGGTGGCGGATAGACAAGGCTTTGACATTAGAGGATATTTATTATAGTGCAATGGTTGTATTGATTGATTGTATCAAAAATGGTACGACCACCATTTTCGATCATCATGCTAGTCCAGGGGCTGTGCGGCAGAGTTTATTTGAAATGGCAAGGGCCACTCAGGCTGCCGGCATACGGAGCTGTTTGTGCTATGAAGTATCGGACCGGGATGGTAAGCAAATTATGGAAGAAGGGATACAGGAAAATATCGAGTTTATCAATTATACTACTAGTCGGCAAGATGATTTGACAAGAGGTATGTTTGGTCTTCATGCCTCCATGACATTAAGTAATGAGACCCTTGCAAAGTGTTCTAAAGTAAATGATGAATCAAAAATAGGTTTTCATGTCCATGTGGCTGAAGACGCTGCTGATCAAGTGGATTCAGTAAAGAAATATGGAAAACGAGTTGTAGAGCGTTTGGTTGAGTTTGGGATGGTTGGTCCCAAATCCCTTGCTATACATTGTGTTCATGTAGATGAACGTGAAATGGATATTTTACGGGTAAAAGGTGCCAATGTAGTTCATAATCCTGAATCAAATATGGGAAATGCAGTGGGCTGTTCCCCTATTCTTACCTTAATGAAAAAGGGCATTACAGTTGGTTTGGGCACAGATGGTTACACCAGCGATATGTTTGAATCTTTTAAAGTCGCCAATATCTTACATAA
>JARBUM010000078.1 GCA_029239675.1 Pelosinus sp.
CACAATAAATACATCTTTACCGCGCACACTCTCATCAATGATGACTTGCGTCTCTCCGTTGTTAAAATGCCCCACAAAAGCATTCCCCATAGTAAGACCTAAATGGTCAGCAATTTCCTTAGCCAACCCTGGATTGGCATTACCGGAAAAAATCCGCAATCTCTTCATATCTTCCATTGTAAAACGTTACCTCCTGATTATGCTTTTTACATTATGATTGCGCGTTTTTTTGAAACCCGCTTTAAAAAATAAATTTACCCGATGACCATATCGGTCTAAAACTCTCAACTTATACAAGTAGGAGCAAGAACGACTGCATCCCTGGATAAGTGTGGCTAAGATTCTGATAGAGTTAAAACTCCACCAAAATCAAGTCTTCTTTTATATTAAATGCATTAAAGAATAAATATACATTCTCTTGTGCAACTAATCTTCATTGCAATTTCTTTATTTTTTAGCTACCCATCCCTCAATGTTGCTTTGGCGAGCTCTGGCCACACCTAAAGCATCTGACGGGACATTTTTAGTAATGGTTGAGCCTGCAGCTACATAAGCGCCTTTGCCAATCGTCACAGGTGCTACCAAATTCGTATTACAACCAATAAAAGCACCATCCTCAATCGTGGTCCGATTTTTATTCTTACCATCATAATTGACAGTTATGGTGCCTGAGCCAATATTAACTTTATCCCCCATATCCGTATCGCCAATATAACTCAGATGAGGAATCTTACTACCTATGCCAATTTGAGAATTTTTAACTTCTACAAAGTTTCCAATTTTAACGCCCTTTGCTAAAACCGTATTAGGACGTAAATGAACATAAGGACCAACAACTGCATCATCGCCGACTTTGCAATCATGTGCATATATAAAGTGTAAGGTAACATTTTCACCAATACTGCTGTTTTGTATACGGCTATTAGGTCCTATGCTGCAGTTTTTGCCTATAGTCGTAGCACCCTCAATCCAAGTAAAGGGATAAATAACAGTATCTGCGCCGATGGATACTTCTTGATCAATAAATGTACTATCAATATCCATAATGGTAACGCCATTATCCATTAACTCTTCCAATTTACGTTTCCTGATAATTTTTTCCGCTTCCGCCAATTGCATACGTGAATTGATTCCTAGCGTTTCTTGGAAATCGTCAACCTTCACAGCCCATACTTTAGCATGGGATGTTGCTAAAATACCAATTACATCTGTTAAGTAATATTCGCCCTGCATATTATTACAATTTGTATTCTGCAATGCTTCAAATAAGGCGGATCGTTCAAAACAATAAATCCCTGTGTTAATTTCATTAACAGCCAGTTCTCTGCTATTGGCATCTTTTTGTTCTACAATCTTTAATACCTGCCCACTAGCATCTCGAATGACACGTCCATAACCTGTAGGGTTAGGCATATGAGCTGTTAATACTGTGGCCGATGCCCTAGCGGCTTTATGCTCAGCAAAAAGTTTTCCTAGTGTTTCCCCTCTGAGCAAAGGTGTATCTCCACATAACACCATAACAGTACCATCAAAATCCTGCAAAAAATCCTTCGCTTGCATAACTGCATGGCCTGTGCCTAATTGTTCTACCTGAACAACAAATTCGGCTTGATTTCTTAAAGTTGCTTCAACACATTCTGCCCCAAAACCAACTATTACAACTTTTTTCTCAGCTCCCGCACTATGAGCTGCATCTAAAACATGCTGCACCATTGGCTTGCCACCAATCTGATGTAGCACCTTAGGCAAGGTTGATTTCATCCGTGTACCTTTACCTGCCGCCAAGATTACCGCTAGTAAATCAGACATGAACCTTCCTCCATTCCACCAACGCTCTATCATTTATTAAAAATGAATTTTGTATCCACTTCCCCAAACTTCTTTACTTTTCGACATCAAATTCAACATTCCTGCCTAAAAAATAAAGTTTAATAATAGTGAATATTCTAGATAATCTTCGCACTATAACCATGCTGGCGTAAATTACTTAAAATCTGTTCTGTATGTAATGCATCTCTCGTCTCTAAGCTAATCTCGATAACCGCTTGTCCTATTGGTACATTTTGCTCCACTCTATCGTGAAAGACAGAAATTACATTCGCCCTAGTATTTGCAATTACCGTTAGTAATTGCTGAAGTAGCCCTGGTCGATCTGTAATTTGTGTAGAAATCTTAATACGCCGCCCCGCCTTAACTAGACCCCGTTCAATGATACGAGAAATAAAATTCACATCAATGTTACCACCAGAAACTATACTAACCACTTTACCCTGTGCGGGAATTTTATGATTCAATATAGCAGCTAATGCAATCGCCCCTGCACCTTCCACCATTAATTTCGCTCTTTCCAACATCATTAAGATCGTACTAGCAATCGCCTCATCATCCACTACTACAATATCATCCACATAACGCTCTACAAGAGGAAAGGTTAAATTTCCAGGAACCTTAACAGCAATACCATCGGCAATTGTCGTAGCATCCGGCGTACCTTTTAGCATGTGAGCATGCTTAGACATATACATAGCTGGAGCTCCTTGTGCCTGTACACCATAAATTTTCACATGGGGTGCTAATTCTTTTACTGCCAGAGCAACCCCAGCTATTAGTCCGCCACCGCCAATGGGCACCACTATGGCAGAAACATCTTCAAGATCCTGCAATATTTCAAGCCCGATTGTTCCCTGACCAGCAATAACCTGTTCATCATTAAAAGCATGGATAAAAGTCTGCTCTGTTTCCCTTGCTAACTCCTGAGCCTTATGAAAAGCATCATCATACACCGTTCCGTTAAGCACCACTTCAGCTCCATAGCCTCGTGTCGCCATTATTTTAGCTAAGGGAGCTATTTCAGGCATAACAATTGTTGCTTTCGTTTCCATCATTCTGGCGGCATAAGCCACCCCTTGGGCGTGATTACCTGCCGAGGCAGCAATAACTCCCTTAGCCTTTTCTTCTGAAGTGAGGGAATGAATTTTATTATAAGCACCACGCAGTTTAAACGATCCTGTTTTTTGCAAATTTTCTAGTTTCAAATATACATCATACCCGGCCATGTTACTAAATGTAACACTTTTATCCAAGGGAGTACGATGAATTACGTGATGCATTGCTTCATGAGCTTTTTGAACATCTGCTAAACTAATACCTTTCTGCATGACAATCCGCCTCCACATCATTTTAAGAAAATGTAACCTGTCTTACAAAGGCACAGGGGAAGCAACGATGTTTGGAACCACAAAGACACAAAGGACACTTGAGCTGATTCCTTTGTGTGACGCGTTAGCGTCATTGTATTTTCGTGGTTCGCAAAGCCTCCTATTAGTAGTAAGCCTTATTTTATAACACAGGTCTAATATCGATGGTCTTAGTATGCTGCCCAACGTCATGCAACATGAGTAATGCCAGATAATCTTCTACTATTTTTTTTTCAGGCTCAACTGTAGCAATGAGTACACCAGTTCCCACGACCTGGGCATCTACTTCTTTTGCCAAATCAATCATTCCCTGGGCTGTGCCTCCGGCTTTCATAAAATCATCAATCACCAATACTTTGGAACCTGCCGCTAAGGCCCGTCTAGGCAGGGACATCGTTTGAATACGTTTGGCAGAACCAGACACATAGTTAATACTTACGGAAGGCCCTTCGGTAACCTTACTCCCTTGCCTCACTATCACCAAAGGCAGTCCGAAAGCCCGAGCAGTAGAAAATGCCAAGGGAATTCCTTTGGTTTCTACAGTCATAATATAATCGGGCGATAAATGAGAAAATCTTGCTCTAAAAATCTCACCAGCCTGCATCATCAAATCTGGTGTAAACAGCACATCTGACATATATAAAAATCCTCCAGGAATCAGCCTGTCCGGATCTGAAAGTTGTTGTGCCAACTGAGTAAGCATATTCTTCATACGTTCCTCGGAAGGACAAGGTACATATTTTACACCACCAGATGCCCCTGAAACAGTCTGCACTGTTCCTAAGCCAAATTCCTGCATAGATTGTTTTATGGTTACCATATCTTCACTCAAAGTAGACTTCGCTGTACCAAATAAATTACTAAACTGTCCTAATGAAAATAAATGTCCAGGCATATCCATGAGTATTTTGGTTAGGGCTACAATTCTTTCTACTCTCCGCACTTTAGTCATTACTTTTATCCTCCATCACGAAAAAACCGAATATTATTATATTTTTTAATATTTTCATTCACTTTCTCCGAAAAAAATCAAATCCCTGCAAGAACCAATATTTTTATATATTATACCACTTTTTAAAAGAGAAATTTCTTTCTTTTTACATTAGAAAAAATATAATTGAACCACAAAGACACAAAGGGTTCTATTTATAAATTGTTTGTTGTGTTCTTTTCTTTGTGTACCGCACCAGCGGCATTGTGTCTTTGTGGTTCAAAAAACATCTAACGCACCCTTATTTTATTTATCCTTCTCTGTGCCTCTGTGGTTAAATTATTCCTTCCTCCCACTCTTCTACAAGAACATATACTTCTGCCATAATAAGAAAAAGACTTGGCTTCTGCCAAGTCGCGCTTTAATCACTATATACGAAAAGAAAAAGTTGTACGTACCAACTCTAAGTCACTAGGTTTATCCACATCAATCCCCAATTCAGGATAACGGGATTGAACAACAGCACCTGTAATACCTAATAGGGTCTCCACTCTTTCTCTTACCTTAATCAAACTTAATGTACCTAATAAAAATTGCAGTACAAATCCCCATCCTAATAAACAACAGAGTTTGAAAGGATTCTTGCGATTATCAATCAGCTTTTCAGCTACGACTAGGCATTGAGGCACAATAGCTGGATTCACCAGAAAAATATTACCCCCAGTATAGGTCCCGTCCTTAAATCTCACATAGGTACGTTTACTGCCTGGATAATATTTATTATTAATCTCTTTACTGACGATGGGATAATATAAATCCGCCTCTTCTGTAGCACATTGGCGAAAAAAGTCAGCAATGGCCTCAGGTGTTAAGAGGGGAATATCAGCCGTAACGACCAATACCTTATTGTTGTGCCCAAGAGCCTTCATCCCCAGTTGGATGGTCTCAACTAGAGTACGACCTCCCTCAAGTAATATTGTATCTTTAGGGAAATCACACTTTTTCAATTGAGGAATTGGCCCCATAATAAAAATCCGTTCCACCTGGGGGGAAGCAGCCAATGCATCTGCCACAAAAGTCACCATAGGCTTACCAGCTATTTCAATCATCGCCTCATACGACTGAGATGAAAACTTGCTCAAATGTTCACTATTTTCACCGCCAGCCAGTATAATGGCATCATACATATAACCCAAACCTCCCATGTGAATGTTACATCTAACTAACTATAAACTTTCTCTATAGTTTCCCCAAAAGGCCAAAACTATTCTTGGTTCGAATCCGCTCCACGTTCCAACATGTTTTTTAATAAAACCTGCTCTGCATTTGCCATATGTTCTCCAGCAAACTGTTGGGCTAAGGCTACATTGCGTTGCCCTAAAGATTCTACCATACGGGTGTGCTCCACAAACATTGCCTTAAGTCTTCCAGGATAAGACATGGACAACGATCGGAAGCGAGTCAATTGTTCTCGTAAATTATTGATAATACCAACAAGACGTTCGTTGCGGCTAGCTCGATACAAAATATCATGAAATTGTCCATCAGCTTCTACAATTTTCTCCATGTCATTTTGTTCAATATAGCCACCAATTTCCACCAATAGACGTTCCATCTGTTCTAGTTCCTCTTCTGTAATACGCTCTGCAGCTAATCCAGCAGCTAAAATATCTAAAGAGGTTCGGACTTCGAATACTTCCGTAATATCTTTAATAGACAGATCGGATACATAAGTACCACGACGGGGTATCATGACGACAAATCCTTCTAATTCTAATTTACGAATAGCTTCCCGTACTGGAGTACGACTTACTCCTAACTCTTCAGCCACTTGAATTTCCATCAAACGTTCACCAGGCTGTAAAACACCAGCAACAATTGCATTACGCAATGTTTCACACACTACTTCCCGGAGGGGCTGATAGCTATCTAATTTTATTGGCAATAATCGGCGTTCCATTATACTCCCCCACTTTTCCCTACTGTTTTCGTAACAAAAATAGCAGCCGCATTCTGACTTTTAAGTTTTTCAGCAATATATTCTGCCTTGGCCTGATCTTCTACTAAACCAAAGACCGTAGGACCACTGCCTGACATCAAGCTGGCCATTGCTCCATATTGCATCATAGACTGCTTTAACTTCTTTATTTCAGGATGGACTGGAATGGTCACAGTTTCTAATACATTGCACAAACCCTTAGCCACACCAGTTAGATCTCCTTGTTCCAAACTAGACTTCACACCAGGTGTATCGGGATGAACCTTCACATCCTGACCTCGGTACTGACGATATACCCAAGCAGTAGAAACGCCTATAGGTGGTTTTGCTAATACAATGTAGCAAGGCTTAATATCAGCAAGTGGCTGGAGCAATTCACCTCGACCCGTGGCTAACATGGTCCCGCCTTTTATACAGAAGGGAACATCCGAACCTAACTTCGCTCCTAATATCTCCATTTCATTAGTAGATAACCCCAAGTTCCATAAACGATTCAGTCCAATTAGAACACTAGCAGCATCCGCACTTCCTCCAGCTAGACCAGCAGCTACCGGAATATTCTTCTCAAGGAAAATGTGTACACCACTTTTCACTTGAAACGTTTCTTTTATGAGAGCTGCCGCACGGTATGCCAAATTTCTTTGGTCACAAGGCAATCGAGCAATAGTGGTTGCAATACTAATATCACCATTTTTTCTTTCTTCTAAGCATAATACATCAGCAAGATCGATAGATTGCATAATCATTTCTACTTGATGAAATCCATCGTCTCTTTTATAAAGAACATCCAAAGTTAAGTTAATTTTTGCATTTCCTTTTATCGTTAACATACTCACCTAATCATTTAATTGCTGTACAGCAATTTCTTCTTGCGCTGTTAATACTTGGTTAATATCTAATAGAATAATCAATCTATCATCAATCTTGCCAACTCCATCAATGTAGCGGGAATCTACAACTATGGAAACAGGAGGAGCCTCTACATCTGTAGTACTTAACCGTACCACTTCTGTCACTGCATCAACCGTCACACCTACTGTTTGTCCATTGATCTCTACAACTACAATACGAGTATCATCATTATGTTCTGTAATTGGCAATTGAAATCTCTTTCTTAAATCGATAACGGGAATAATACGGCCTCTAAGATTAATAATTCCTTCCATGAAAGAAGGCGTCTGAGGCAATTTTGTGATTGGCAATAAGCGATTAATTTCCTGAACCTTTGTTATCGGAAGTCCATATTCCTCATTCGCCAACCTAAATGTTACCAACTGTAATTCATCTTCCGCCCTTATCTGTTCCATATGACAATCCACCTCCATAACACATCAAAACATCAAATTCATTATTATATTCGATATTATAGCGGTGTTTGCCTGCAAATACCAGTAATATTTTATACAATATATTTTATATACTGGCTAGGCTCTAAGGATAACGAGAACTACAGTTCAAATGAAGTTAAAACACCATCTGAATCTATGGCTTATTTGCACCTGCCAAACTCTACTTACATATAATAATCAAAGATCTTTCAGGAGGTAGATTTTATGAATCTTCGTACCCTCTATTTGCCTCATGGGCTAACTGATATTGATTTTAGAGAGGATAGTGAACACTACCTGATTGGCGAAATACAACAATTATTAATCCAAAAGAATTTGTATCAAGGACCCATTCATAATAAGTATGATACCGAAACCATTCGCGGGATCACCTTATTTCAAGAAAAAGAGAACTTGCCAGCGACTGGCATGGTAGATCCTCTTACTTATTGTCGCCTACACCAAGCAAGCACCACTACCATAACCCCTCTGTCACCAGTCACGAAACGAGCAGATTTCGCCTTACCAAGGGCGAATATTCTAATTACAACTTCTTCTCGTCAATTAACACTTTTCAATGGTAATGCTCCAGTACATCAATTCCCAGTTGGTATTGGCAAAGCAACTACCCCCACACCTTTAGGTAATTACTCTATCGCACTTAAAGTGATGAATCCGGGCGGAGTACTCGGAACTCGCTGGTTAGGTCTAAATTATGATTCTTATGGAATTCATGGCACAAACCGCCCCTGGCTTATTGGTACTATGGTTTCCAATGGCTGTATTCGTATGCATAATCATAATGTAGAACAAATCTACCCCTTAGTAAAGGTGGGTACGCCTGTTTACATCCGGAATTGACTGACATAAACGCAGAGTAATCTGATCTACCATATGGCATCTTTTTATCATGTACGACAATAGTGCAGCTCTTTCCTCAGTCTTGGGCAGCCATTCCTGAGGTATACTTTCCACAAGCTGAGCTAACTCATCTTCTGTAATTGCCTTTACCCTTGCAACATAGGGAGTAAAATCTCCAGATGTAAAGAAGTAGGTTAAGAGCCAACCATAGGCTCTGCGCCGATTTACAACAATCTTTGTGGCTAGCTTTTCTAAAGTCTTACTATTCCATCTTCCACGTACAAACAAATGAGAATGATCAATGGCATATAGTACATATGCAGAATCTTGTAAGCGTACTAATAGATTTTTTCGATTCTTTGTACGATCAATATTATGAAACATATGGTCAAATAACATAACTCCAGCCATCGCACTCTTATTATTTGCCTTAGATAAATTATTCCTTACAACATATTTATTGCTAGGTATATATTGACTGGCAAAATGAATTTTAGAGCGTATCCCAGGAGCCCGCAGTGACTTATGTCTTTGCAGCACCTGCTCATCAATCTGAATCAAGTCACTTGGAGGAAAACACAACTCCATACGTTCACCAAACCAGCATGCAATATACTCATTGACCAAGACCTTGGTACCCATAGGATTATTTTGCAACTTAACCACATAGACATTGCCATCGTTAGCACGAAATACTCTAGGTACTGTTACTCCAACTCCTACTGAGCCAAGATATTCAACTGCAGTAAGCACTCTCCTCCCCCCTTCACCATCGATACACGTTACACTATATGCTCCTACGCCCAAAACTATTAAGAAAATAAGCAAGAAGAAACACCGCACAATCTACTTGATCCTAAGCAGATTGTGCGGTATTTTAATGCTCTCATTACCCTTTGGGTGCGGAAGGCATAGTACCGGTACCAGTATCAGCCAGCCAGCTAGCAACCCATCCAGTCGTACCACCTGAAATAACGACTTTATACCAACCAAAGGCTTGATCTTTGATAGTTACTGTATCACCCTTATTAAGCTTTGTTACTACAGGGAAATTAGTGCCGGGACCCGTTCGAATATTAACCGAATTTGCCGTAATCGTCGCAGTTCCGCTAGCACCCATCATTGTTCCAGCTGTTTGAGGAATCCCAGGACCTGTTACATACATATTTTCATAACCACCGCCGCCTGGTCCTGTTATAAAGGCATTCTCATATCCAACACCTTCTATATCTCCACCACCTGTCTGGGAGGCAGAAACATAGTCCTCATCACCCAGATTAGCAGAAGAATAAACACCTGTTTGCGAATTGGCACTAGTATATTCAACTTGACCATATTCACCAACTGGCTGTAACCCAATAACATCCATTTGTGTAGTAGTAATAACGCGTGCCCAGAATTTAAGAACAATGGTAATATGCACTTTGCGTCTATCATGATGGCGATGGAAGTCATAATCTACATACTCAACCACAACATCAGCACTAGCGTCCATGCCAGGTTCTGCACCCTCAATTTCAATATCACGGGTAAAACGAACATGTTTTCTCTCAAATGCATGAACGGGCTGGTTCGGTAAATCAGCAACATACATGACTTTAACTTCCAGATCACCGCGAATAATGACTTTATTACGAATAACATCCACACTATCTATATCTACATCTTTTACATACACATCAATAACTTGTTCAATATCTGGCTTCGGATCAGGTACAAACATGTCAAATTCTACAACTTTTTGAGACATTTCTGCCCCTAAAACCTGTTCAACTTCAATGGTTTCTGGACCTGGCTCTGGGCATCCGCAAATCATTTCTGAATTATTATTTGCTCTTTCATTCGTTAAATCAGAATCCTGTCTTGTATCATCACTCATTAAACTCCCCCCCTTTTTGACAAACTATTACTTTTCAAGCTCATCCTTTTGGTTGAGTCGGCATAGTGCCCATGCCGCCAATTTGCACTTGGCGATCTGCCATAACTTTAGCAACAATTTTAAGTACTATAGATACATCAAATTCACGGTTGCAGTGATGATGGTGGTGGTGATGATTATTTCCGTTATTATTTCCGTTATCTTCGCAATCTTCTTCATCATCGTAATGATCATCACAATCGTCATCACAATCGTCATTGTCATGATAGCTATGGCCATGGTGGTCATTACAATCATTGCAATTATCGTTATCACCATATTTATACTTGTAAGCACGACAATGTTCATCTACATCATAATCTACAAATTCTACCATAACATTTGCATCAGCATCCATGCCTCTACGCGCACCAGGTATTTCAATATCTTGGGTCCATTTATAATGTTTAATTTCAACAGCATGCACTGGCTGATCAGGCAAACAAGCTACATAGATTGCTTTAATTTCAAATTCCCCGCGTACAATTACCTTATTATGAATAACATCAACGCAATCGATTTCTACGTCTTTTACAAAAACATCCACAATTTGTTCAATTGCTGGCTTTCTGTCAGGCACTACTACATGAATATCTAGCACCTTTTGCTTTTCCTGTTCCCCGATTACTTGGCGAACAACGATAGTTTGTGGCCCAGTCTCAGTACCTAATGTGCATTGATTATAACCAGCTTGACGTATATCTTTCTCATCCACACATATCCCCCCCCTTTTATGTTCTATTTATATATATGCCAGTAAGATATTTTATGTGCCAAAAAGAGTTTTAATGAAGGTATCAGCAGTTTATGCACGTCAAATATTTTAAGATTGTAACATAACACTTATACCTTCGTGCGCATAGAATATAGCAACCCCTGTGTCAATCATTAAACTAAAAGGAGGATG
>JARBUM010000079.1 GCA_029239675.1 Pelosinus sp.
ACGTTCTATCGAAACTTTAGGACATTATGATTCCACTGTTGAACCTGCAATTGTTAAAATTGATGAAGATAAAGCCATCAGTTGGATGCAAAAAGGTGCACAACCTACTGATACCGTTAAAGCTCTTTTCAGCAAAGCTGGTATCATGAAGAAATGGGATGAACTAAAGCGTACAAAGAAAGAGGCGTAATGAACTATGAAAACATTAGTTGGGGTTATCGCCAAAGCGTTAGTTAAAAACCAGGATCAAGTTAGTGTCACAGAATCTGTTGATGCTGATACCACTATTTATGAGTTGCATGTAGCCCCTGAAGATATGGGCAAAGTGATTGGTAAGCAGGGGCGTATTGCTAAAGCAATGCGTACTGTTGTCAAAGCTGCAGCTACTCGTGAGAATAAGAAAATAATGATAGAAATAATTTAGTATGTGTATAATTACACTGCGAAATTATACAAACTATTAGAAAAGGTTCAGATGCAAGTAGCGTATAGAAGTAGAATGTAGTAAATACATATCCTTCGAAACGCCACATTGCAGATGGGCCTTTTCCAACAAAATTAGGGGAGTGTGCAAACATGGATAGCATTACTTTAAAGTGTCCGGTAACAATTAAAGCTAAGGTTACAGAAGAACTAAAGAAGAATTTAGCTGCTGAAATTCAAGAAAATATACGTAAAGCTGACTTAGAATTGCAACAAATTGAATTCCACGCAAAACGTATGATGAGCGAACAGGCAAAACAAGATGCACAAGGTCTTACTGCACTTCGCCAACAAATTGATGGTGAAACGCAAAAACGTCTTGAATTTAAAAATCATATGACGGAAAAACTAAAGGAAACAGCTCAATTAGAACTCGGTGCAGAAATTCCTCAAGGAACATTAGAACAAATCGTAACTGTAAAAGTAGGCGATGATTTACATACGTTTATGAATGCTGAGATTTTGCTAGAAGATGGCAAAGTTATCGCTTTTAGAAACTAATCATTATGAATGATAATATGATTATTATTGGGAAAATTAGTGCTCCTCAAGGTGTACGCGGTGAAGTTCGCGTTATGCCGCTTACGGATTTTCCTGAACGATTTCGCAATCTAAAAATTGCACAGCTTGACGATGGAACTAATTTACCAATCGAAAGTGTCAGGTACCATCAACAATTTGTTCTATTGAAATTCCGCGGCATGGATGATCGAAATTCGATTGAACATTTACGAGGAAAACTAATTCAAATAGAGCATAAGGATTTAGTACCATTACCTGCGGGACATTATTACATTTTTGATATTGTTGGCTTAGAAGTATTTACGGAAGAAGAAGAATATTTGGGTAAAGTTACAGATGTTTTAGAAACAGGTAGTAATGACGTATATATTGTCGAGCAAAAGAATAAACAAACTTTACTGATTCCAGCACTAAAAACAGTTGTTCTTAAAATTGATATTACTGGTGGAAAAATGATTGTAAAATTACAGGAAGAATGGGAATCAGATGCGGATTGATGTTGTTTCTTTATTTCCGGAAATGTTTACTGGCCCATTAGGGCATAGTATCTTAAAACGTGCACAAGAAGATAACAGATTAAATATCAATGTAACCAATCCTCGTGATTTTACTTATGACAAACATCATATTGTCGATGACTATCCTTTTGGCGGAGGAGCTGGTATGGTAATGAAACCAGAGCCTATCTTTCGGGCAGTGGAGAGTATTATTGCAGCAAGTAATATTGCTAATCGACGAGTTATTTTAATGTGTCCAGGTGGTTATAGACTTGATCAAGAGAAGGTTAAGGAATTAGCGAGCTATGAGCAACTGATTTTGTTATGTGGACATTATGAAGGAATCGATGACAGAGTTCGGCTACATTTAGTTGATGAAAGCATATCCATTGGTGACTATGTACTAACTGGTGGTGAGTTACCAGCAATGGTAATCGTTGACTCAGTAGCTAGAATGTTACCAGGTGTGCTTGGATCTAGTGATTCAGCTCCTCAAGATTCTTTTTACAATGGTTTGCTAGAATACCCTCAATATACACGTCCACGGGAATTTGAAGGTATGGCAGCTCCAGAAGTACTATTATCAGGTGACCATGCCAAGATTAACCGCTGGCGCAACAAACAAGCGCTAAAGAATACTCTGGAGCGTAGACCCGACTTGTTAAAAAATAAAGTGTTAAGCCCAGATGATGCTAAATTATTAGCAGAAATTATAGCTGAGCAGACTGGAGACTAATATGGCTTTACCAATTTACCTCGGCTTGGTACACCATCCAATATACAATAAAAATGATGAAATAATCACTACAGCAATTACTAATTTTGATATTCATGACATTGCACGTACATCACGAACCTATGATATAAAACGATACTTTATTATTCATCCACATGAGAGTCAAACTATGTTGGCAAAAGAAATCATGGATTACTGGCAACATGGTTATGGTGGAGAATATAATCCTGATCGTCGTGAAGCATTTAGCGTTCTAGATATTAAGACTGATATTCAAAGTGCTGTAGAGTACATCACTGAAGTTGAAGGGGTGAAACCTTTCATTATTACTACCGATGCTCGCACATTTCCCAATACTATATCCTATAAGAATATGCGAGAACAAATTGAGCTCACAGGCAGACCATATCTGATTTTATTTGGTACTGGCTGGGGTATTGAAAAATCGGTAATGGAAAAATTTGATTATACTTTGGAACCTATTTATGGTCCTGGTGATTACAACCATTTACCAGTAAGAGCAGCGGTAGCAATTATTTTGGATCGATTACTGGGTGAGAAATGGTGGGAGTTATAATATATACTATAACCTCATAATCCGCTTGAGTTTATAGAACTGATATGTTATAATTTTTAAGGTGTAACGGACGGTCCTCTGTACAATGTAAGAGTGGATTGGCATGAACGTCTAGGATAAGGAGGATAAAATTATGAACATGATTCAAGCATTAGAACAAGAACAATTACGTCAGGATATTCCGTCATTTAAGCCGGGAGATACTGTGCGCGTTCATGTAAAAGTTGTTGAGGGTACTCGCGAACGTATCCAGTTATTTGAAGGTGTTGTAATTGCCAGAAATAATGGTGGAATACGCGAAACTTTTACTGTTAGACGTGTTTCTTACAACATTGGTGTAGAACGTACTTTCCCTGTACATTCTCCACGTTTGGAAAAAATTGAAGTAGTACGTAAAGGTATCGTACGCCGTGCAAAATTATACTATCTGCGTAAACTTAAAGGTAAAGCAGCTCGTATTAGAGAAAGACGGTAGTTGTTTAGGGACTGTTTTCAGTCCCTTTTCTTCATTTACGAAGGAGGATTAATCGTGAGTAAAACTAATTTAGGCGAAGAGGTAAAGGATTGGGTAGTCTCTATACTTATCGCTGTCGTATTAGCTTTTTTTATCCGATATTTCATCGTTGAACTCTATATGGTAGAAGGCCCTTCTATGCGCCCTACGTTGGTAAATAGTGAAAGACTTGTGGTTAATAAGTTTATTTACCGCTTTAAAGCTCCTGAGAAAGGTGATATATTAGTATTTCGCTACCCTAAGGACCCGAGTCGTGATTTTATCAAGCGGGTTATTGCTGTAGCTGGGGATACTATTGAGATAAAAGAAGGCCGTGTATTTTTAAATGGCCAATTGTTAAATGAAACTTATATCTTGGAAAAAACCCGTGGTTCCTATCCTCTAGGCACTGTGCCTGCTGGACATGTCTTTGTCATGGGAGACAATCGCAACAATTCGGAAGATAGTCGTTTCCGTGATGTTGGTTTTGTACCTCTGGAATTGATAAAAGGAAAAGCGGTTATGATATTTTGGCCAATTGATCAATTAAAAACTCTCCCTTAGCTGTACAATAGACTTACAGATAAGTAAAGAAGAGAATAGCATTATAGAGAGTGATAATAATGGATAATATAAATATTAATTGGTTCCCTGGACATATGACCAAAGCCTTGCGTATGATTCAAGCAAATCTAAAATTAGTTGATGTCGTAATTGAGTTATTAGATGCTCGCATTCCTGTAAGTAGTGCTAACCCTGTCATTCATCAAATATTAGAAGGTAAACCACGTGTGGTAGCCTTAAATAAAATTGATTTAGCTGAGCCAGAATGGACTAAGCAGTGGGTCGAGACTTTTCGTAAGCAAGGCCTACAAGTAGTAACCTTAGATTCAATGACGGGAAAAGGCACTAAAACCTTAGTAAGCCAAGTTGAACAATTGGGTAGTGCAAAAGCAGCCAAGTTAGTAGCTAAAGGCGTCAACCCCCGGGCAGTGCGAGCGATGATTTTAGGTATTCCCAATGTTGGTAAATCATCCCTTATTAATCGTTTATTAGGTATGAAAGCTGTACGTACTGCTGATAAACCAGGTGTTACTAGAGGCAAACAATGGATTACCATTGGAAAAAATTTAGAACTCCTAGATACCCCGGGTGTCTTGTGGCCAAAATTTGAGGATCCCGAAGTTGGGTTTAGATTAGCCATGACGGGTGCCATCAATGATGATATTTATGATGTTGAAAGGGCTATGTCTAAACTATTAATCTTTTTGCGGGAGAATTATAGCGAACGTTTGATCGAACGATACAATTTAGCTTCCCCGTTACCAGAAGATCCTATTGAGTTATTAGGCCTGATAGGTTCTCGCCGTGGATGTCTACGTAGCGGCGGTTTAGTCGATTATGAAAAAGCTAGACGTATCATACTCAATGAATTCCGTGGCAGCAAGTTAGGTAATTTTACCTTGGATCGTCCCAGCCTTGAGGGTAAGTAAATAAAAAATAGAAAAGAAATGGTTATTGCAACCATTTCTTTTTTCATCCAGTAATACTGAAAGAAAATTTCCTAATTACCTTATTAAAGTCTTCTAACAAGGATTTAATAAGTTTTCCGAGAATATAGTAATATACTTAATTTATATGTCCATTGGAGGTCTAAAAATAGTGAATGTAGAGCAAATGACAGTAGCCGAAATTACTAAACTCTTAGAACAAAATAATCTGTCAGCAGCTATAATAAACAGTTTAATGCAGGATTCGCGAGTATCAGTATCTCGCTTACTCGTTAAATGGCACAAAAAACAAGAGCAAGCCTTGCTAGAACACCAGCGTATCCAAAGCCTTTATACTCAGGAACGTATTCTTGTAGACAAGGGATATAACCTGATTGCTGGCGTAGATGAAGCTGGCCGTGGCCCTTTAGCGGGTCCCTTGGTAGTAGGTGCTGTCATATTGCCTATTGGCTGCCACCTACCATCCATTAACGACTCAAAAAAGCTTTCCGCAAAGCAACGAGAACACTTATATTATGCCATAAAAGAAGCCGCCATTAGCGTACAACATATTGTTATAGATATAGATGTAATTGATCAGTTAAATATTTATAATGCTACTATGTTTGGTATGTATCATGTTATTAATGAGCTTCATCAAAAACCTCATGCGGTGCTAATTGATGCTGTTCCCTTACCTGATTTAAAAATGCATTCCTTATCATTAATCGGTGGTGACGCTATCAGTGCATCCATTGGAGCGGCCTCTATCATTGCTAAAGTAGAACGAGATAATTTGATGTTAGAATTTGATAGGCAATTCCCTCAATATGGCTTTGCCAAACATAAGGGATATGGCACAGCAGAACATCTAAAGGCATTGCAGCAATATGGTCCGTGTCCTATTCACAGAAAAAGTTTTGAACCGATTAAATCCTGGGGAAAAGTAGCAATATGAATAAAAACCAATCTGATAGACCACAGCAAGCTATCGCTTTAACTTACCAGAAATCTAATAATACTGCTCCAAAAGTTGTAGCTAAAGGTACAGGTTTCATGGCTGAAAAAATACTTTCCACAGCAAAACAACATTCTGTCCCTGTATATCAAAATAAAACATTAGCCAGCATGCTAATGGCAGTAGAATTAGATAGAGAAATTCCTCCTGAGTTATATCAGGCTGTAGCTGAAATTCTAGCGTATATTTACCATATTGATAAAAAAATGAATAAATTTTAAAATTTATATAAAAAAAACAGCATCAACATAGCAGGATGTTGTTTTTTTTCGGGGAATATGGTAGCGAGGTGTTTTATTGTGAATACTATTAAGGTGGGGGATATTGGGGAACAGGCCGCCGTAGACTATTTGCATACTGCAGGATATGATATACTAGAACGAAAATATCGCAGTAAAATTGGAGAAATTGATATTATTGCTCAAATAAAAGATGCTCTCGTCTTCGTTGAAGTAAAAACTAGAAGAAATACTACATATGGATTTCCAGCAGAATCTGTAACATATTGTAAACAGAAAAAAATAATTAATACTGCATTATGTTATCTTCAGCAAATGCACAATATAAATACCCAATGTCGCTTTGATGTAATTGAAATCTTTTTAAGAGATAATGGTGAAATAAAATATAACCATATTATGAATGCATTTATTAAATGATTATAATTCCTTTCCCAAATGACAAGGTGAATAAAATTCGGAGGTAAACTTTGTGTTTTCACAAACATTTGGATCAACTACAATAGGACTTAATGGAATTCTAATTACAGTAGAAGTTGATATATCTAATGGTTTACCAGCATTAGATATTGTTGGCCTTCCTGATACTGCTGTTAGAGAGTCGAAAGAGCGAGTACGAGCAGCAATAAAAAATTCCGGTTTTGAGTTTCCCTCTCGACGTATCACGATTAACTTAGCACCAGCTGATCTAAAAAAGGATAGCTCTGGGTTAGATTTACCAATTGCCATTGGCATCTTGGCAGCTAGTGGCCAAATTATTTCAAGTCATTATCAAAAATACATCTTTGTCAGTGAATTATCCTTAGAAGGCAAGCTACGTGGTATATCTGGAGTACTCCCCATGGCTATTCATTGTTCTGAGCAAGGAATCAACCAAATGATTGTTGCTCCTGAGAATACACAGGAAGCCTTATTAGTAAAGGAATTATTGGTATATGCACCAACTACTCTAGCTCAATTGGTCTTACACCTTAATAGGGAAATTGAACTACCTCCTGCAAGCAAAGAACCTTTTTCCTCTTTAGTGACCAATGATAGTGAAGATTTTGCTGATGTACAAGGGCAGTTTATTGCTAAGAGGGCTTTAGAAGTGGCAGCGGCTGGAGGACATAATTTACTTATGATAGGTCCACCAGGTTCAGGTAAGACCATGTTGGCACGACGTATTACATCCATTTTACCAACCATGTCGCCACAAGAAGCACTAGAAGTTACCAAGATATATAGTATCGCGGATTTATTACCCAACCATATTGGGTTGATAAGCACAAGACCTTTTCGAAGCCCTCACCATACGATTTCCAGTGCAAGTCTGGTAGGCGGTGGACGTATTCCTAGACCAGGAGAAGTTACGCTAAGCCATAATGGAGTACTATTCTTAGATGAGCTAGCTGAATTTCCTAGAATTGTATTAGAAGTATTACGTCAGCCCTTAGAAGATGGGCAAGTAACTATCTCTAGAGTCAATGCCTCTTTTTCCTACCCAGCAAAGTTTATGCTTTTGACTGCTATGAATCCCTGTCCGTGCGTGGAACATCCTGTGAAAAAACCAATTTCACAAGCAAGTTTACTTCAGGCTCATCTCTCTCATCAGAATGTTTCGTGCAAACGACCACCTCACGTACAAGCTGCTTAATTATATTCCGTTTTGTTTCATATGTGATTTCACCCGAAATCTTATCTTTTAAATCATCTAAAAGCATAATAGCGTCTTTTTTACGATTGGCCTCATCATTATTCGTAAGAAGGACTTTTTTTATTTCTTTTTGCCGGTCTTCAAGAGCGACTCGTTCATTAATGATTTTAGAGAGCTGATCCTCCACATCTTTAGCAGTTATAAGTTGCTTTCGGTATAAATCAAGAATAGATTGTTTCTCTACATCTTTTTGAAATAGGGAGGAGGTGATCAGCTGCAGCTCCTGCTCAGTAGAAATATTGTTCTTTTCTTCCTCTGGTGAAAGGTCAGCTAGTAACTGACCAGGATCATTAATGAAACTAACACAGTCATCCCAAATCTTTTCATCCAGCCAATCAGCAGACACATTCTTAGCGAGACACTTACCCATGTATTTGCCTCTATACGTGGTTTTACCATTACATACATAATAAGGTGTACGTTGCCCTTTGGAGCCTTTATAACCTGTCCCAGAGAAGTTTAAACCACATAGTGAGCATTTAACAAGAGAACGAAGTAGGTATTTATGCTTTGCACAACGTACAGCTTCAAGTTGATTATCTTTTAATACAAGTTGAGCCTTGATCCAAATATCTTCCTCCACTATTGCAGGGACTTCGCGTTCAATTATCTCACGTACTTTTTTAGAGCGTTTACCATACTGGTGGATCCCTTTATAGGTAGTCTGTACGATCATGTTTCTAATGCGCCCTGGTGTCCATACACCAGCGGTGTTTTCTTTACGCTTGCCAATTGAAACTTTACGGCCTTCAATTGCATATTTAGGTGGAATACTAAGGGCGTTTAGATAATCAGCTATCTTGATAGTACTCATATGCTGCTCAGTAGTAAGCCTATAAATCATCCTTACAACATCAGCCTCCGACATATCAAAGCCAGGGAGGGGAATGTCACTAATAGTAAGAAACCCTTCATCATCAACTCGGTATCCATATGGGCAAATACCACCTAGCCATTTACCATTGCGTGCTGCACGATTGGCGCCATGCCAAAGCCGATCTAGAATATTACTGCGTTCTAAGTCAGCAACGCCGGCAAGGATCGTGAGTAAAAATCGTCCAGAGGGATCCCCAGTATCAAATGGTTCTGTCATAGATTTAATCTTTATTCCATACTGCTCTAGAGTGTGAACGCCATTTAAAATAGTCCTAGCACTTCGTCCAAAGCGATCAAGACGATAGAATAGGAGAGTATCAAATTTCTTTTCCTGCGCATCTTGGAGCATTATGGAGGCTTCAGGGCGAGACTCAAAGGGGAGAGTGCCCGAAATTCCATCGTCTTTATAAATCCTTACGATATGTAGTTGATGAAGATCACAGTACTTGGTTGCAAATTCTATTTGGTTTTCTATAGTACCTTTGTCGGCTTGATCGTCAGTACTGACCGGTCAAACACGAACATAGATGGCAATATTCATATTGTCACTAGTCCGCATAAAGATCACCTTCTTTTCATATATCTAGATTTTTATTACACTTCAGGATGTATATCATCAGTACGTATGTTCGACCAAATGGTTAAAGAAAAAGGCGGATGCACCGCCTTGTGTATATAATATCATCCTAAAAGCTTAAACGGAATCCGCTTAAGTTGAAATATTTATATCTGTATATAAGTCTTGGCTGCTTTCTATTGTAGAAACAACTTTACTCCATTGCTCCATAGTTAGAAATGCCTGGCCATCTTTTAACACATAAGCTGCAATTCTCCCTGTGACACCTTGATCAAAGCTAGCTACTGATAAAATACCATCAGCAATTAGGACTGACACTCCATTTTCAGCAGGGATAGGGGAAATGTTCTCAATAAATAGTTGCCGATTAATTGTTGCCTTCATTATGATACCGTCACTTTACTTCGAAATAATATCCGTTATTCTAATATAAGTTTTAATATAGGGATCAATTGACTTTTTTAATATTGCACTTTCCCAAAGTAATATTTTCCGATAGGAGTATTTCCCTCCTATCAAACAAATAAGAATAGACATGGAGTTCAAAGAACTGCATGTCTATTCTTATTCCCTTTCGTCTGGATTTCACAGACTCATCAGTAGGCTGTGCCTAAAGGGGAGAAGGATGGCTGCTACCATGTTGATATTAGATGGAAACTTGGTATAGATAGACTTTAGTATGTTATTAATCATAAAACACACCACTCCTTGAATAATAAACATGGGTACAAACTTCATAACTAAATCTAAGCCTGCCATCATCAGACTGGGGTAGCCAACTCCCAATGACACAAATGTGTTTCAGCAAAGATATTATAACATATTTTGTAAAATAATTCTAGTATAGGTCTGTTTGAATAAACAAAATCATTACTTTTTTATGGTTCTGACTAATTCATTCTCACAGAAAATTCATCATAAATATAAAACAAAATTTAAGATCATATGACTAGGCAAATAGTCATGTGATCTTTTTTACGCCAAGCTTCTACAAATACTTTAAAAATCCAACATTTCTGCATAGAAACTCTTTAAATTTTTTTTGAAATCTATACCGATCGGTATAGGCGCTAAGTCCTGAAATAATTTATAATTAAACCAATTAGAAAATTAACCCATTTTAGGGTATTATTTCTTTGTAATATTTTTACATGAATATATAATTTTTATAATATTCTCAGAACAACAGGAGGAATTATTCATGCACTCTTTACAGATCTTTACGAAAGGATTATCAAACGGAGGTAGGCGAAAGCTACTACAAACCATCATCGCGACCTTGATCCTATCTTTTCATGGATTGAGTACCAACTTTGTACAGGCCATAACACCTGCAGATCAGGAGGAGAGCAACCGTCGCATGCAGCAAGAAGAACTTCATCGTCGTACTCAACAAGAAGCGGTTGATCGACGTAATAGGGAACAATCCAAAGATACATTTTTACAATCTAAAGTAAAATCGACTGAAGATACAACGTTACCAATGGAAGAACTGAGTTTTTTCATCCATACTCTGCAATTAGAGGGAGAACAAATAGAGAAGTTTTTTTGGTTACAAGACATGCTGCTTCCATATCAAGGCCAGAAAATCGGTAAAGAAGGAATCAATCTGATTGTCAAACGCCTAACTAATGCCCTAATCGCTCGCGGATATACTACAACACGCATAGGTATACCCGAGCAAGATCTTTCTAGCGGTACCTTGAAACTTGTCCTGGTTCCTGGCATCATTCGCAACATTCATTTCACCAATCCTGATACTCGTGCCAACTGGTATACAGCATTTCCAACTCGCCCAGGGAACATTCTCAATCTTCGCGATTTAGAGCAAGGACTGGAACAAATTAAGAGAGTCCCTTCTCAAGATGCCGATATGCAAATTTCCCCAGGAGAGAAACCAGGAGAAAGTGATGTCA
>JARBUM010000263.1 GCA_029239675.1 Pelosinus sp.
AGTAAAAAGTTAATTCCATTAATGGAATTAATTGTGAATTTGATTAAAATATGGTTATATAGCGTATATATGAACCACAAAAGCACAATGCCGCACTGCGGCACATAAAGGAGTGCACAAAAAAAATACGAAACGCGAAGGCACGAAGAGGCGAAGGTAATAGTTCGAGAAAGTATGTTTACTTCGTGTTCTTGCTATTCTTCGCGGTTCAAAAGGTCTTATTTTCAAAAAGCGTAGCAATGGCTACCGAATTGCTAGATTGATCATAGTATAATTGGCCTAATCAGAGTGCATGATAATCAAAATCAGTAAGGGGTGACGTAATGGTTCGTTTAGGCATAGATATAGGTTATTCCATCTTGAGAGACAGAGATAAAGACGAGACCAAACATCCTGTACTTGACCTGGCCTTTGATGGATCGAGTCATAGTAATAATAAAGAGTTACTTGATACGTTTATGCATTATATATAAGACCTAGATGGACCTAGATGGTACGAAAAAATTCGTAGATATGAAAACGCCCTGAAGACGATAACTCGCTTTCAGGGCGTTTGCTTTCAAGTATAGAAAAGTATACGTTTTGTAAGAAGAAATAATTATAGTTTAATAGCCCAACTGCTAGAGATTAAGGGAATATAATACGATCTCGCTCTTGAGATCCTTGATCAACCAAAATTTCTTTAGTAACGGTTAGAAATGCTCTAAGTGCCGAAGATAACCATTTATCTTTATGATATGCCAGCTGAATAACAGTACCGAAATCCTCTCCTGACCAATGCAAATCAACTAACTGACCGATTTCTAATTCCTTCTCTACCGCACTTTTTGGCAAAAATGTAACACCAAGTCCACTTATAGCACACTGTGTCATAGCCACTACGCTGCCAATTTCCAAAACGGTCTCGAGGTAAACATTAGAAGCGGATAGTATGCTCTCTAAAATTATGCGATAACTGCAGCCAGGCTCTGCTAATATTACTGGCTGCTCTCTCAAATCAGAAGGCTCAACATGCCCTTTTTTGATCAGGGGATGACCCACTCCGGCAACAGCAATGATTGGTTCTTCAAGCAAAGTCGTAGTAATCAAATTAGGATTAGCTATTCCCCTATGAAAAAAGAAGGCTAGGTCAATCGAGTTATTCCTGAGCCAAAGAAGAAAATCATTATAAGCGCCGATTTTTAATACGATCTTCACATTAGGATAAAGTCTGCCGTATTCCTGCAGCACCATGGGTAGGCGAGTAGCGCATAAAGATTCCGGTGCACCAATAGTAACAGTTCCATTAACGGTCGTTGAATTGGAAACGGCTTCCTTTGCCTCTGAGGCAAGAGACAAAATTTGATTAACATAGGTTAAAAAACAATGTCCTTGATCAGTTAGTACCACTTGATTTCCTAAACGATCAAACAGTCTTGTATTCAGCTCTTGCTCTAAAAGCTGAATCTGGGTAGTAATGCTTGATTGCGCATATCCCAATATCTTGGCTGCACGTGAAAAATTAGCAGTATTGGTGACTGTCAAAAATGCTTGTAGCTGCCTAAATTCCATTTATATTTCACCACTATCAAAATTTTAGATTATACGTATCTGTATTATCAATTTCACAAATGTATTATATACATGATATCATCTTTTAGAGAACGATTAAAGAAAAATTGGACCTTTCGCTGATCGGTGTAGCCTTTTTATGGGGAACGTCATTTACCATATCTAAAATTGCATTATACGAACTTAGTCCATTAAATTTGGCGGGGGTTCGTTTTATGACCGCTGCAATCCTATTCGGGTTTATTTTGACAATGAAAAAAACATGCATTCATAAGAAAGATATACCAGAACTCATTATAATGGGTTTTCTTTCTATAACATCATATTTTTATATTCAGTATACTGGACTTCTTTATACCACTTCCATCAATGCTTCTTTATTGTTAGCAACCAGCCCTGTTTGGACAACAATCGCAAGTGTTGTTATGGGGCAAGAGCAAGTTAATCGCAAATCAGCAGTAGGAATATTGATTGCCTTTCTAGGTGTAAGCCTTGTGATCAGTAGAGGAAATCTATTCTCTTTATTTGCATCGGAAACAATTTTTGGTGATCTATTAATACTGCTTAATGCTATCGTTTGGGCGGCCTTTACGCTATATGGGAAAAAGATCATGGCTAAATATTCTCCCTTTACCGCGGTCGGCTATATTACTATTTTCGGAGCATTAATGCTTTTACCTGTTGTTCTTATCCCTAATCAGCTAAATCCCGTATCGATATTAGAGCAGTTAGCAAATATCAGCCTGAAAACAGTCACTACCGTATTATATCTAGCGCTACTTTGCTCTGTGTACGCTTATTACACCTGGTACAGGGGTATTGAAAAAGTAGGTGCCATACAAACGGCTTCCTTCTATTATATAAGCCCACTATTTGCTTTATTAGCAGGCATATGGCTATTAAAGGAAACAATAACTATTTTAACTTTACTTGGTGGAATTGCGGTTATAGGCGGAGTTTATTTAACTAACAAAAGTAAGCTTAATGGCACGAAAAAAATAAATAAATAAATATTGGAACAGCGCTATTAAATAAAAGAAGATAAATGCGTAAAGTCATGATAGAATTGTCATAATGCCGGATTCATTATGAACAAGAAAGTAGGAAAGAATAGGATGCAATTTGCGATAACAGAAAAATTTCACGAGAAGTATCTAGAAGATGTAGCGTTGGAAATTAGCCAAGATAGTCTATGGAGAAAGAGGCTTTTTGAGGGGCAATATCATGAACAGTTTTTAGCAACATATAAGGAATTAGAAGAACTTCCTTGCCAACTATGGACTATCTTTTCCCAATACGGCTTAGAATTTTTGGTTTCAAAAGTTCAATCCTGTCCTGAAACATT
>JARBUM010000264.1 GCA_029239675.1 Pelosinus sp.
TACTATGTCAAACCTGAAAGAGGCTACCCATAAATCTACTAACAAGGTAGATTATGGGTAGCTTCTCTTTCATAAATACTAAATCCTTCTATAATTTTTACATTATGAGCATTATTTTACCAGTTAGTTTTTATTTTAGATTTCTTGCCAATTTGCAGTTGCTTTTATCCCAATAAGAATTGTAGTTTAGCACTCTTAATTCTTCCATCTCTCGGAACAAACAACCTATCGCCTCGTCCCACACTTTAAAAATTAAATATTGACACTTTGTAAATGATGTGTATAATAATGATTATATAAATGTTCTGGAATATAATACAGCTGGTCAGGGAATAAACTGAAGGCTAGAGACTTCTTACTAAAAGAATCCTCTAGCCTTTTTATTTTGAATGAATTATCAGCAGTATCGTTTAAGCCAAGTCGAAAGTAACAGATAGCTAGGTACAAGGTGATTGAAAATATAATACAGCTGGTCAGGGAATAAACTGAAGGCTAGAGACTTCTTACTAAAAGAATCCTCTAGCCTTTTTATTTAAATGAATTATCAGCAGTATCGTTTAAGCCAAGTCGAAAGTAACAGATAGCTAGGTACAAGATGGTTGAAAATATAATACAGCTGGTCAGGGAATAAACTAAAGGCTAGAGACTTCTTGCTAAAAGAATCCTCTAGCCTTTTTATTTTAATGAATTATCAGCAGTATCGTTTAAACAAAGTCGAAAGTAACAGATAGCCAGGTACAAGATGGTTGAAAAAATAATACTGCTGGTCAGGGAATAACTGAAGGCTAAAAAGATTTTCATAAAGATTTTTAGCCTATTTGCCATGTAAATATTTCTCTGCTGGGAACATTATTCTAGGTGGAAAAGGAGGTGCAGTCATACACCAAAAGGTTTCTAAAAAGCAGATAAATAGATATGTGTAATCGTAAAAGATGCAATATTGGAGTAAACATAGGTAACTCGATGTTGCTCTCTACGAGAGACACACAAATCAATACAGAAGAAAAGGAGTTATTACAATGAAAAAAATAGTTACCCTGACAGCACTCATCTTCCTATTAGTTATTAGCAGCACTGCTTTTGCAGCTGCAAATATCTCTGATGTACCTGGACAACATTGGGCCTATGGGGCCGTGAACCAATTATCTAAAGCAGGTCTCGTTGAAGGCTATGGTGACGGTACATTCCGTGGTGATAAGCCTCTTACTCGTTATGAATTTGCTGTTGTAACAGCTCGTGCTCTCGAGAAATACAGCAAGGCAGATGATCAACAAAAAGTCCTTCTTGATAAATTATCTGCAGAATTTGCAACTGAACTGAATACGATTGGAGTACGATTAACAAATTTGGAGAAAAAAGCTTCTAGCGTAAAATTTACAGGTGACAGTAGGATTCGCTATTTACGTAACCCAGGATTAGTTGGTACCGATGCTCCTGGCTCTGATTCAAGTCATGTTCTACAAGAACGCGTACGTTTATACATTACTTCTTCACTAACTGATAACATTGACTTCGCAGGTCGCATCTCCGCCACCAACATATCGAATAGTTATGCTGGCGGCATAGGTGCTGGTGCAGAAACTTCGAAAACAAATGATCTTCAGTTTGACACAGCAAAGTTTACGTTTAAAAACGCTTTTCATAATACCGATGTAAGCATCGGACGTGAAAGTTTAGCATTGGGTCAAAGCTTTATTGTTTCCGATACTGCTGGTAACGTGGACAATGTACGTATTAATTATAAAAATGGGAAACTCAGTGGGTTTGCTGCTATTGCAGACATCGCACCAGCTTATGGCAATAATAATGGTACCTCAGTCACTTCTAAAAACATAACAATTGCTCAATTAGCTTGGAAAGCAAATCGAAATACGCAGGTAACAGGCGGCGTAGTGGAAAGTACAAACACATCTACCTACAATTATAAACAACGATTTATTGGTGCATCTTACAACTTAAATAAAGATTGGAATTTATTAGGTGATTATGTTAAAAACACAGCTGCCACCTACCAAAGCAAAGGCGGCTATGTCAAGCTCAGTTACAAAGGTGCTGACTATGCAAAAGTCGGTTCATGGGGAACCTATGTAGATTACCGCAAAATTGGCGCGAATGCAATTGATGGAACCATTACTACCTTAAACTCATTTAACAGCACACACGGTATTAAAGGATATGGTGTTGGTGTTAACTATACCTTTGCAAAAAATGCAAAGCTTACTACAGCTATTGAAAAATTGAAATCTTTTAATAACAATATAAAATTTGATCCTTTTGCAGTTGTAAAAGCAGAACTTATTTTCTAATTTCAACTTTGATCTATTTTTTTCTCCAAGATAAAACCCCCTCCCAAGATCCGTTGAGCATTCAGCAGTTCTTAGAGGGGGTTCATCATTATTTTACTTTTTCAGGTGCAAGTATTAATTTAATGGGCAAATTGGAAGCTCCTGGGGGGCTGAATGTCATCCATAGGGACTTGCCGCTTTCATAGTGAATGTCATCCATAGGGACTTGCCGCTTTCATAGGTGCCAAGATAAGCACTTTCACTGATTTTGTTAGCGCCAAAAGACATTGCATCGGCGGGGGTCGGGATCGTATGTACATCCTGATGACGATATTCTAAGCCTAGCCATCCTGCATAGTCCCCTCCGCGAGGATTCAAATAGTAAGATATTTCATCACCGGAAGTGGAAGGCAGGTATATTTTATATACAATACCATAATTTCCATAGTTCAGCGTTGGCGTACCGTCCGTAGCATCAATGCCTCTGACATATTGGTCAAGGTAATTATCCGCCAGAGTAAGAGCAACGGTACCACTTTTCTTGCTATCGTAGGTTTGTTTGCCAACAAGCAATCGATCTTTGCCTTCAAATGTTCCTCGCAAACGATGTTCACCCGGATCAGCAGGCAATACTTTTGCTTGTGCTGCAAATTCTTTAGCATCAGCATCTAAAGGCATCATCATTACCTTTATGGTAACTGGATGATCAATTATTAAGTCATACATGCCATTTACCAGCATATTCGTTTCTACGACGCTGTGATCCAGGGAAGAGATCAAGCTTTTTGATTCTTTGCAGGGAACTTCTATCAGATACAGGTTACCGCCTTCTAAGTATTCCTGCTGTACCTCTTTGCCGACTTGCAAATAATCAAGGCTTGGACCGCCTAATCCATTTTTAGTGACTGTGATATGAGCCGTCTTTTCCCCGTTATTTTCCAGCAATACCACAATTTTTTTGCCTTCCGCTGTTGCATTTACATGATGAAAGAAGAGACGAATGTCACCACTTACTGTATCTTGATACATAATTCCATCATCGGGCACCATTTCAGGGCTATCAGAAAGTAATAATTTCCCGCTGGAAGATGATACGGTAACGGGCCATTCTGATAAGGTCAAACCATTTAATTTAACAGTCGAATAGGTATCGACTGCCAATGCTGTACTATGTAACATC
>JARBUM010000080.1 GCA_029239675.1 Pelosinus sp.
GAGCATTGGCCTCCGAAGCCATGTGCGTAGGTTCGATTCCTGCCGGGCGCACCATAACGAAATTCAAGCCTTCTAGCGATTTTGCTAGAAGGCTTTTTGAGTGCTCCCAGCATGGGCGCTTACTAGTCGGTGTAAGTCCGATATGGGGGTGATAGTGCCAACCGTTAGCCAAGGGCAACGGTATCCACCGTGAGGCGGAATCTGAAGGAAGTCGGCGGCAAAGCTCTGGTCAGAGGAACACGAACTACATATAATGCATATGTCCGCTAGGTGAGTTTGCACAAGAAAACGAAGCCATAAACTATTCAAGGTGGATGGTGTAAATGTAGCAGATAGATGGAGTGAAAGTAAAGCGTTCTTACCTGGGGAGATCTGACATGCTCGCCGTGGCCGACCTGAGAGAGTTACTGTAATAGTTTAAATTCGAAAGCACATATTATATCTATAAGTAGCAGGGAAATTCACTCACTAGGGTATACCTTAGTGGGACAAGATAGAAGTGTTTCATATAAGTCGAAAAAAAAATTGGGCTATCTCATAATCAGATTAGGCTTAGTGAAACATTTTGGGCGCTCAGGCTGCATACGAAATACCTCCTCATGTGTAGTTAATTGCTGAATTCCAGAAATACAATAAAAAAATTGAAGGCTACGCCACGGACAGAGAGAGGCATATATGTCGAAATTGACGATTGATTTACCTAATGCGGCAGGAGTGAAGATGTGCTATTATTCTTATTATAGTATGAGAATGGTTTTAGATAGCTTACTTATGCGCCTTTATCACTGCGCTAATCAGTTTTTGGGACATGCAATCAGTCTGGTTTAGATAGGAAGCTGATGGTGTAGCTCCCGAAAAAAAGTTATGCTCATAATAGAGACGATATAGAATATGTTCGCTTTAGCTGTAAGGAGGGATTGTAGTGGCAAGACGCAGTGAAATCATGGAGCAAGTGTGCACCCATCTGTATGGATTAGTAGTAGTGGATAATAAAGGACGAATCGTTTTTGTCGAAGAGGAATATGCGAAGTTCAAAGGTTGGAAAATGGAGGATATTGTAGGGCGATACATCAAGGATATAGTTCCAACAAGTCGACTTCCTGCAGTTCTCGAAACAGGAAAATCAATTCTGGGCGATATATTTTATAGTGAAGGTAAGCCTCTAATTTGCAATCGAGTCCCTTTGGTTAAGGATGGTGTCATGATCGGTGCCATGTCTTTCTCGGTTTTTGAAGGAGTTGACAAACTTCTATATTCTGTAGAAGAATTACGCAACCAATTGAGCTATTACAAAGAAAAACTAAAAAAACAATCTGGAATCAAGTATTCTTTAGAAAACATTATTGGCTCTAGCGATGCTGTTGTTGCAATGCGGTCAACAATATTAAGAGCTGCAGGTGCGAATTCCACTGTCTTGATTCAAGGCGAAACGGGTACCGGTAAGGAACTAGTCGCTCACGCTTTGCATCAGGAAAGTCGTCGATCCCACTATCCTTTTATTAAGCTCAATTGTGCGGCTATTCCTCATGAACTCATTGAATCCGAGTTATTTGGTTATGATGAGGGGGCTTTTACTGGAGCTCGTCGGGCAGGAAAAAAGGGCAAATTTGAACTAGCGGAGAAAGGTACATTATTTTTGGATGAAGTCAGTCAATTGTCACTAGCTGCCCAGGCCAAATTACTGCGTGCATTACAAGAAAAGGAAATCGAGCGAGTTGGGGGAATGAACCCCATATCTGTTAACATCAGAGTTGTGGCAGCTACTAACGATGATTTGGAAGAGCAGATTAAGCAGGGGACTTTTCGGTCTGATTTATATTATCGGCTGAATGTCATTCCTATTAAACTTGTGCCACTTCGCGAGCGGAAAACAGATATACCCCTGCTCGTAGAGAAGTTCATCGATAATTATGGATATCAAGCGGGGTTAGGAAAAGTAACTATTGCTCCTGAGGCCATGGAAATCTTCCTGGGGTACGACTGGCCAGGAAATATTCGGGAACTGGAACATGCTGTTGAGAGGGCGATTAATCTCTGCAATTCTAATGTTCTTGAGCCAAGTCATTTTGGATGGTTACTACCAAAGATCCAGAAACAAGGAAAGTTGACTGCAGGTCGAGGAATTCAGGAGGCGAAAGCGGCTATAGAAAAAGAGATTATTTTGAACGCGTTGCAATCTACTCAGGGAAATAAAAAGAAAGCTGCGGAACTACTAGGTATTGCTCGTCCATTGCTTTACCAAAAAATTCGTCGCCTCGGCATTAGTTGAGGGAATCTTATATAAAACACAAAAAAACGAGGTAAGTATCGATACTTACCTCGTTTTTCTGTGTTTTATATTTTTGTATTTCGCAAAAAAAAAGATTGAGACAGGGCACGTGGGTGTTAAAAGTGTAAGTTCGTAATGACATGTAAGTTGACGATTACACTAAACTCTATCCTCTATACGGAACCGGTTTTATCGCAATATTCATTAATATCAGAAAAATTAAGTAATTATATGCTGACACTTAGAGCATTTTTGACTAAACGAAAAAAATCAACAAAATCCACAATATCTGTGGCAAAGAGCGTAATGCGTACGCCGTTTTTAGCGTTGGCATGCTAATTGCAAATATGTAGTAATGAGGTTCTGATGAAAGAATACATAGTGAACGCGAAAGCTCTGCAACAGTGTATCAAAATCAGAAACAGACTTCTATTATCAAGGAGTAATTAATGTGGCACAGCACAACAAAAACATTATCGAGGAGGAGTTTACATGGTGAAGCAAAGCAAAATCATTATCACAGCAGCAGTTACAGGAGCAACCCATACCCCAAGTTTAAGTCCCTATTTTCCTTCGACACCGGACCAAATCATTAAGGATGCGGTAGAGGCTCATCAGGCAGGAGCCGCAGTAGTTCATGTTCATGCTAGGGACCCGAAGGATTGTAGCCCGACTCCAGATATAAACATTATGAGGGAAATCGTTACGTCCATTAAACAGCAATGTAATGCAGTCGTTTGTATTACCACTGGCGGAGCAGTTTGGATGTCCTCGGAAGAGCGTCTCGCCCCTGCAGTAGAGTTAAAACCGGAGCTAGCTTCCTGCAACGCAGGATCGGTAAACTTTGTGTTTGCTGATCTCGCGGCAAAGATAAAAAATCCAAAATTCGATTGGGAAATTCCTTACCTTCAGAAAACTAATGAACTGGTGTTTACAAACACTTTTACTGGACTCGAGTATTACCTTAAAACCATGAATGAACATGGAATGCGTCCGGAGTTTGAGGTGTATGACGTAGGCATGGTTAACAATATCGCTTATTTTAAGGAAAAAGGATTGGTTAAGGGACCAATTTATCTGCAATTTGTCATGGGGATCTTGGGTGGTATTCCAGCAACCGTCGACAATCTTGCGTATCTAGTCAAAACAGCTCGTGAACAAATTGGCGACTTTGTTTGGTCTTGTGCGGCAGCGGGAAAAGCGCAATTTCCTATGGTTACTACTGCCTTGGCTATGGGGGGGAACGCACGGGTTGGATTGGAAGATAACCTTTATTTAAAACCAGGCATTTTGGCGAAATCCAGTGCTGAACAAGTGATTCAGATTAAAGAAATCGCAGAAAGGCTGGGATTGGAAATTGCTAGTTCTGACGAGGCTCGACAAATCCTGGATCTTAAGGGTATTGAAAAAGTTAATTATTAATTTAGACTGGAGGAGGGTATTAATATGAGAACCGCTATTTTAGGAGCAGGGGCACTGGGTATTATCATCGGTGCTTTGATGACCAAGAATGGTAAACAAGTTGATTTGATCGATTCTTTTAAAGAAAACGTTGATGCACTTAATGCGAATGGCGCAACGGTTACCGGTAACCTTGAACTTCATCAGCCGGTAAAGGCACTCACGCCTGAGGAAATGACAGGAACTTATGATCTTATTCTTTTATTGACAAAACAAACAGCCAACGAGACAGCGTTACCCAAGCTACTACCTCATTTGCATAAGGATAGTATTGTATGTACGTTGCAAAATGGAGTTCCTGAAGATTATGTAGCTTCGTTCGTTGGAAAGGAAAGAACTATTGGTGGCGCAGTGGGATTCGGTGCTACTTGGCTTAAGCCTGGTGTGTCCGAGCTTACTTCAACCTTGGAAGCAGTAGAAAAATTCGCTTTTGAGATCGGCGAAATCGATGGAGTGCTGCGTCCACGGCTGGAAAAAGTGAAAGAAACCCTTAGTGCAGCTGGCGGGACTGTAATCTTAACAAACTTGATGGGCATTCGCTATACTAAGTTGCTGATGAATTCTACGTTTAGTGGTATGTCTGCTGCTCTAAATGGTAATTTCAGTGACGTTCTAGCCAATCCTAAGGCCATGATCTGCGTTGCTCACATTGCGGACGAAGTTATTAAGGTATGTCACGTTTTGGGATATCGTATGGTGGAAATGCAGGGAGCTGACATGGAGTTCCTGGAGCTAAATAGTAAGGCAGATATCCCATCAAAAATGGATTTCTACAAAAAAGTGTGGGGTCGACATAATAACAAGGCAAGCATGCTCCAAGATTTGGAAAAAGGCAAAAAGACTGAGATCGACTATATCAATGGTGTTGTAAGTCGAGGGGGCCAAAAATGCGGGGTGCCAACTCCCTTTAATGACATGGTAGTCAGTTTAGTTAAAGAAGCAGAAGCTCGAGGCGGCGTAAATAATTTCAGCTATCTTGATCGGTTCAATGAAATTATCGAAAGCGCAAAATAAGTTAGCTAATAAAAAAATAAAATATAGGGAGGCAATCTACTGTGGAAGTATTCGGAATATTGCTCAGTCTGTTTTTGCTGATGTTCATGGCGTACAGGGGTTTTTCCGTCATTCTATTTGCACCAGTTTTCGCACTCTTGGCAGCTGCAAGTCAAGGTTTTTCGGTGATGCCCTCATATACTGAGTTGTTCATGGCAAAAGCAGTAGTTTATGTGAAGTCATTTTTCCCTATCTTTATGCTGGGAGCTGTTTTTGGAAAACTCATGGAGGGAACTGGTTTTGCCAAGGCCATAGCCTATAAGATACTACAAATCGTAGGAAAAGATCGCGCAATCTTAGCGGTAGTAATTGCAGGTGGTGTATTGGCCTATGGCGGGGTAAGCCTCTTCGTTATTGTATTTGTTATCTATCCCTTTGCCGCGGCGCTGTTCAAGGAAGCTGGTGTTCCCAAACGATTTATACCAGGAATTATTGTATTAGGTGGATGTACGTATACTATGGATGCTCTGCCAGGCACGCCGCAAATACAAAATATTATCCCTGCGAATTTTTTTGGTACTAATGTCTATGCCGCACCTTGGTTGGGTATTATCGGGTCGATAATGATTTTTGTTGGTGGTATGTATTATTTTGAGTGGCGTCTTAAAAAGGCCAATGCCGCTGGAGAATCTTATGGTGAAGGTCATATTCTAGAACCAGACGAAGCCGACACTAGTGTCCTCCCCGACTGGAAACTGGCGATGTTACCACTGCTTGCCGTATTGTCTATAAATTTTATTATGACCAACGTCTATCAATGGAATCCAAATATTCTGGCTCCGTTCATCGGTATGAAATTACCACTGGTAGCGCCTGCTGTTAAGAATGTTTTAGCAATCTGGTCGTTGATTATCGCTGTTGTCGTTGGAATTGTCTTGGCAATTGTCTTAGGTTACCGCAACTTGCCCAAGGGTGGTTTGGCAACTGCTTTAAATGCAGGGGCTATTGGTTCACTTTTGGCAATTATGAACACCGCTTCTGAAGTTGGCTATGGTAATGTTATTGCCTCGCTGCCTGGTTTTAGATCCATTGCCGATGCACTCTTGGGCATCCAGATAGGTGGGACACCTCTGATTTCAGAAGCTGTAACCATAACCACGCTAGCCGGTATTACTGGTTCCGCATCCGGGGGGATGTCCATTGCTCTTGATCTGATGGCCAAAGATTGGCTGGCCTGGGCAAATGCCATAGGCATGTCCCCAGAGGTTCTTCATCGTGTTGCAGCCATGGCCTCAGGCGGGCTGGACAGTATGCCACATAATGGTGCAGTTATTACCATTATTGCAGTATGTGGTTTGACGCATAAACAATCGTATGGGGATATCGGTGCAATTGTTGGTATAAAAACGGTTGCCGCCTTTGCTGTTATTCTTATTCATATGGCGACAGGCATTATATAAGGAGAAATCCAATAATGGGTGTAGCTACTCGAACAATATGCGCAAGGTGCGACAGTTACAGTGTAACAAATATAAGGGAACTCTTATCAGAAGAAAAACCGGATGACTCCGGTTTTTCTTCTGATAAGATAAAATTGGAGGCAAGGTATGTCTAAAATTACGACGATTGAACAAGCACTTGAATTTGTGCAGGATAATATGACGGTTATGATTGGTGGCTTCCTCGGAGTGGGGACGCCTGAACGTCTGGTAGATGCACTGGTTATCAAAGGGACGAAAAATTTGATCGGCATTGCAAATGATACGGCTATGCTCGACAAAGGTGTCGGCAGGCTTGTAGTTAGTCGGCAACTAAAGAAGGCAGTTGTTTCTCATATCGGAACCAACCCTGAAACAGGGCGGCTGATGAATGCTGGAGAACTTGAGGTGGAGCTGATTCCCCAGGGCACTCTAGCCGAACAGATTCGTGCCGGTGGTGCTGGACTCGGTGGCATACTCACGCCAACCGGTCTCGGGACAATTGTCGCCGAGGGCAAGGAGGTTATAAAAGTAGATGACAGGGAATTTCTATTGGAAAAACCATTGAAAGCTGATGTAGCACTGATTAAGGCACATACTGCCGATACAGCCGGGAATTTGATATTTTATCGCTCAGCCCGCAACTTTAACCCCTTAATGGCGATGGCAGCCAAAGTGGTCATCGTTGAGGCTGAAAATATTGTAGAAAAAGGTCAGATTAATCCGGATCATGTGGTGACGCCAGGGATATTTGTTGATTGGATTATCAAGGGGTAATGGGGGATATAAACATGAATGCAAAAACGATTATAGCAAAGCGGGTAGCTCTGGAGTTTGAGGATGGGTATGTCGTGAATCTCGGCATAGGGATACCCACGTTGGCAGCTGATTTTCTGCCAACTGATGTTAGCGTTATTCTTCAGTCAGAGAATGGTTTTTTAGGGCTGGCTCCTTTGGGCGGTTTAGTTGCCGAGGTAGATCTGGTGAATGCTGGCGGTAAGTCAGTTTCCATTATGCCTGGCGGAGCGGTGTTTGACAGTGCCATGTCGTTTGCTATCATTCGGGGCGGGCACGTGGATGTGACTGTTCTAGGGTCATTAGAAGTTGATCAGGAAGGAAATCTCGCCAATTGGATGGTGCCAGGGAAATTGGTGCCGGGTATGGGCGGAGCTATGGATCTGGTTTCGGGAGCCAAGAAGGTCATCGTCGCTATGGAACATACTACAAAAGACGGGAACCCCAAAATATTAAAAAAATGTACTCTTCCCTTAACCGGTAAAGGCGTTGTTAATTTTATTATTACCAACTTGTGTGTATTTGAAGTAACTCCAGCAGGTTTACTTCTTATAGAAACTGCACCGGGGGTTACGGTAGATGAAGTGAGGACCAATACTGTGGCCGAATTTGTGATAGCGCCTCACGTGTGCACCATGCCAATCATTTAAACGTTCGATAAAGTCATTACTATTGGATAGGGAGATGAGTACACTGAGTGACAAGAATAATACCCTCATTTTCGACAAGTTTTTTCAGGTGTTGCCTCTTGTCAAAGAACTAATTCGGACAGACGTAACAATGGCTGTTTGTGATCGAGAAAAGTATATATTTAGCCTAATCAATTCCAAAATTGATACTGGGGTCAAGGCAGGTATGCCATTAAGGCCTGATACAGCTATTGCCCGAGCAATGGAAGAAAAAAGGATTATTCAGATGCATGGTGACAAGGAAAAATTTGGAGTTCCCTATATTGGCGCTGCAGCTCCAATCTTTGATAATGAGAAGAACGTAATTGGTGCAGTTGCTTTCGTGGAGTCAGTGGATATACAGGATGCTGTATGCTCAATGGCTTTAGAACTATCAGATGCAATTAGCACCATAGCAACTACAACAGAGGAAGTATCGGCGCAGACACAAGAAGTAGCCGTGATTTGTAGGGCATTAGGCCAATTATCGGAGGAGTCACAGGCAAGAGTCAGAGAAACTGGTCAAGTGTTAGAAATAATAAAAGGTGTTGCTGGACAGACGAATTTACTGGGACTAAATGCTGCCATTGAAGCTGCTCGTGTGGGTGAACAAGGCCGGGGGTTTGCGGTAGTTGCAGAAGAAATTAGGAAGCTTTCTGGCAGCTCAGCTTTATCTGTGCGGAAAATAACTGAAATTATTCGAGGGGTTCAAGCTGATAGCGAATATAATCAGCAAGAACTGAGTCGTATCGGAGAAATGACTGCTCAAGTTGCTGAAGCTGTCAATCATGTAGCAGAAACCATGCAAGTCATTGGTACAATGGCAGTCAAATTGGATCATATAGCAGAAAGACTGAACCATAAATAAGGAAGATATGTAATTAGACTAATATTCTAGTTAGATTCAATGCATCTAGAATGCTCCGAAAAAATTGATATTTGACAAAATGATGAGAAATAATCCAATTGGATGAAAAAGGGCCTATAGTCATAAAAAGCTATCGGCTCTTTTTTTTATTTAACTGGTAATGCGTCTCTTTGCGTGGGGCACAATATGTCGTCGAAAGCGTCTGATGATGTAAGGAAAGATATTGATGTCAAAAATGGGTCTACCAATAATTTATATAATAATCATGTAAAAGGAGTATAAGCTAACTGTATTTCCTATTGCATTACCTGATCCAATGTATGAATAGTTTATAATTTATAGTGAACTCTAAGTTGATACAATAATTAGTAAAATTAGGGAAATTTTAAAAAGAACTATTGACTTGGAGTAAACTCCAAGTGGTAAAGTTAAGTTAGCAGAAAGAAAAAAATGATAGACAAGTAACAACAAGTAAGAAAAGGGAGGTTATTACTTTGAAATACAAAAAATTAGGGAAAACAGACATTGAAGTATCAGCAGTTGGGTTAGGATGCATGGGAATGAGCACTGCTTACGGGCAGAAAGATGACAAAGAAAGCATTGCCACTTTACAATATGCACTAGATCTTGGGATAAACTTCTGGGATACGGCTGATATTTATGGAAACGGCGCAAATGAAGAGCTGATTTCTAACGTGCTGGTTCCGAACCGCAATAAGATTTTTATTGCAACGAAATTTGCTTTTCGCGTAAGAGATACAAAAGGAGATGCATTTGTTGGTGGTGATACTTATCTTGACGCTTCCCCGAAGTGGATGAAGCAGGCCGTTGAGGGCAGTCTCAGACGTTTGAAAATCGATACCATTGATCTTTATTATGCACACCGTATTGACCCTACTGTTCCTGTAGAAGAAACAGTAGGCGCCATGTCCGAGCTGGTAAAGGAAGGAAAAGTTCGTTACTTAGGTTTAAGTGAGTGTACACCAGAGGATTTGAAAAAGGCATATGCTGTCCACCCGATCACTGCGGTACAAAGTGAATACTCTTTGCTTACCCGTGAAGTGGAAAAAGAGATTCTTCCATTAACAAAAGAGCTAGGTATAACATTCGTTCCGTTTGCTCCGTTAAGTCGTGGATTGATTACCAACAATCTCAATATAAGTACACTTTCATCCAATGATTTCCGCAAAAATCTGCCGCGCTATAATGGAGAATATTTAGATAATAATCAAAAATTAGCATCTGAATTTGCCGAATTTGCCGCAGGTAAAAATTGCACACCGGCACAGCTTGCCATAGCATGGGTAATGGCACAAAGTGATACCATCATTCCTATTCCTGGGACAAAACGCAGAAACTATCTGAAAGAAAATAGAGGTGCGGCAGATGTAACTCTGACTGCTAAGGAACTGGCAGAGATCGAAAATGCATTAAAGAAATATCCAAATATCGGGCCACGCTACAGCGCCCGTGAAAGCAAATTTGTAAAAAAGTAAATCGGATACGTTGTAATAAGTGAATCCATGTATAAGCTTATCGGTAGCGAACCCAAGTGCCTGAAATCAGGCAACTGGTTTGCTGCGTTTGTAAAAAAGAACAGGAGGAAATAAGAGATGGAACAGAAAAAATTAGGATTTGGCTTCATGCGATTACCGGTAAAGAGTCAGGAGGATCCGACCAGTATTGATATGGATACATTAAATCAAATGGTGGATACTTTTTTGGAGAGAGGCTTTACTTATTTTGATACCGCTTATATGTATCATGCGGGTAAGAGTGAGATCGCTATTCGAGAGGCCTTGGTAAAACGTCATAAGAGAGATAACTTCACCGTAGCCACAAAATTACCAACCATGTTTTTGAAAGCCAAGGAAGACCAGGAAAGAATCTTTAACGAGCAGTTAGAAAAATGCGGTGTAGAGTACTTCGATTACTATCTTCTTCACAACCTGGGTGTAACGAATTATGAGACAGCTCAACGATTCGATAGTTTTGCATTTGTTCAAGAAAAGAAAAGAGCAGGAAAAATTAGACAGATGGGGTTTTCTTATCATGATCATGCGGAATTATTAGAAGAAATTTTGACAGCACATCCAGAAGTCGATTTTGTCCAGCTACAGATTAATTATCTGGATTGGGATAATGAAAGCATTCAGTCACGGAAATGCTATGAAGTAGCAAGAAAACATAATAAACCGATTATTGTTATGGAACCTGTCAAAGGTGGTAATCTTGCGAAGGTGCCTGAAAAAGCAGAGGAATTATTTAAAGAATATCATCCTGATATGTCCATGCCGTCATGGGCTGTTCGTTATGCGGCAAGCCTTGAAGGAGTTTTGATGGTGTTAAGTGGGATGTCTGACAAGGAGCAGTTACTGGATAATACAGGATATATGCAAGAGTTTAAGCCATTAGTGCAGGAAGAATATAATATTGTAAAACAGGCTGTAACGACTATTAATGAAGCAATTGCAGTTCCCTGTACAGCCTGCCAGTACTGTGTAGATGACTGTCCGAAAAATATAGCCA
>JARBUM010000265.1 GCA_029239675.1 Pelosinus sp.
AGTGAATAGTGTAGCTGACCTAAGAGGAGCGGTTGATGAGCAGGCAGTTGGCAATACTGTTAGTGTTACGATTCTTCGTAAAGGCAATCAGCAGACTGTGAACGTACTTTTAGAAGAAATGCCGACTCAGCAGTAAATGAAAATTACAATTATTGCTGTTGGTAAAATTAAAGAAAAATATCTAACCATGGGCATTGCCGAATTCATCAAGCGTCTCACGCCTTATTGCCGCTTATCTATCATCGAAGTTGACGAAGAACGTATGCCGGAGAACCCTTCAGATGCTGAAAAAGCGAAAGTGTTACTTAAAGAAGGGGAACGTATGCTAAAGCATGTGAAAGACAATACTCACCTTATTGTCCTTGACGTCATTGGTAAGCAAGCATCATCAGAAGAACTTGCAGAGAAGATAAGTGATTTAGGCGTTTCTGGAAAAAGTGATGTTACCTTCATCATCGGAGGTGCCTTTGGTCTTTCTCCCGATTTATTAAAAGCTGCAAAAGAAAGATTATCTTTCTCTAAAATGACATTCACTCACCAAATGATACGGTTGCTGTTAGTAGAACAGATCTATCGGGCATTTAAGATTAATCGGGGAGAACCATATCATTTATAGTAGCTAAAAATCACATATAAGAACCCTTTAAGGCAAGAAAATTAGCTTTAAAGGGTTCTCTTTACGTGTGTTGATTGGTAAACTAAGCATATAAACATATAAATAGACGAGTTCTTTTAACGCACAACATAAAAACCAATTCCCTTTATAGCAAGGGAATTGGTTTTTGGATTTTAACTATTAATCCTGTCTTCTTCAAGGATAGGTCATTTACCCTATATTTTGGTAGATTTGATTATTAGGATGAGTACTATTTTAGCTTGGGGTCATCGGATCGTCCAACGAGATAGTCAATAGATACGTCAAAATGATCAGCTATAGCCGCTAGTTTTTCAATTGAAGGCAGATTGCTACCGCTCGCAAATTGGCTGATAGCTGGACGACTTACACCAATCGCATTTCCTAAAGCCTGCTTAGAGGTTTGAGTCTCTTTCATAAGTAAATTTAAACGTTCAATAAAAAGATCTTTTTTAAACATAGAAAAACCTCTTGACCGTAAGTAATACTTACTATCAATATAGTAAGTATTACTTACTATATTGAATAATTCATTAATTGCATATTTGTGGTACAGATATAATACATATGTATTTTATTATAACTCATATCCAATTATAGTTCCTAGTTATTTATAAAATTACTTTTAAAAAAATGTAAAAATTGGTCAACCATATTAGCATAGCTACATAGAGTAGTCAAACTCGCTCGAGAAAAATAGGGGAGTACATGGATAAGGACACAATCAATTAAAGGCATGGCAAGAGTTCATTTTAAATATGAAGGAGAGGATGATCATGAAAAAACAAAGCTTTTTTGAATGTGCACTGGATTCGATGGAGGATGTTAGTCTGAATATACCACTGCAGCAAGTATCAAATGACTATTATTATTCGGATACAGCGGCTAAACAATGTGAAGATGAGCTGCGTGCAGCTTTGCCGCCACATTTACATTGCACACTAAGCAGGCTAGCGGATAAAAGCATTGAAAGGGAAGCAGCCAGTATGGCTATTAGCTATCGGCAAGGGTTCTCTGACTCCATACAGTTTATCATGCAAGCATTGTCCTGGGCTCCATCAAGGCGGTAAGAAACATTCGCTTTGGGGAAAGTTTATTGGGCTTGGCTTTAATTGCTGGTCTATGTATTCTGGAGTCTCTTGACGCTTTAGCAAACAGAAAAATTAAGTTATCCATTGCTTAGTGTCATCATATAGTTTATAAAATGTTTCAGGTGGCGTTGCCCATGGAAGAATCAATTCTCTTTTCTCTTGACTCTGAGCAGCAGGTATTGCTCGCAGCTTTAGTACCATCTCTAACGGCGAAAAATGGCCTCAATCCTTGTATTTGCAGGGATTGAGGCATTACTTTTTTTGTGCATTCCCTGAGCTTAGGTGATGTACTTGCCCAGATTGCCCTGAAAATGTCCAGAGCTTTACTTACTGAGGTGCTGTCCTCATTCCCTCAAAAAGGTATATTGCCTTTTGTACTAATCGTTACCTATTGAAAAGTGATGGAGGGGCTTGACAGGTAATTGTGGATAAACAAGGCTACAAAGCATTCGGTAAAGTGTAAAGGGGGGGGCTGGATTAAGGTACGGAGAATGTTATTATTAGTAATAATAAAAGAAATAAGAAATTAAAAAAACTATAGATATATGAAGGGATTGCATGCATTGTAACGAACGTTGTAACGAATATTGTAATTTCGTGAAAGTATTTATATACTGTGACATGAATCAATTTAATTATTTCTTTTTTATGATACAATCGTCAAAAATAGATAAAAACATTAATTGAGAGATAAGATTGATGTACATGCTTAACTTGTATTTTGTATTTTGTATTCTTAAATAGCAAACGCACTGGAAGTTTAAGCGTTTTTTAGTATAAAAAAAGGCTGCTCAAAAGAAAATATGATGTCGGGTGTAAGTGGCAGACTACTATTGTACGTAAGTAATTCTTTATCGAAGGAGGAGAGATAATATGTTGCTAGATTTTGGAAATGTTGGAATGTTACTGCTCGTTGCTTTGGTTTTTCCGCTATTAGCGTTAGGAACTGCATTTTTTATTCGTCCTCGTCCTCGCCAGCATGGCATAGAAAAATCTTTGCCCTATGAGTGTGGTGTAGATACGGTTGGCGAGACTTGGGTGCAATTTAGGGCAAGTTATTTTTTGTATGC
>JARBUM010000081.1 GCA_029239675.1 Pelosinus sp.
GATGGACAAGTTCGTTTTATTGAGGCAGCAGTGCCTATTGATGGCAGTGTCAATTTAGGGGATTTGCCTTATACACGCGCTAATATTATTAAGCAAGCCTTTAAATTTTATGGACAGCCATATGGTTGGGGCGGTCTGGGTGATAGTGTAGACTGTTCAAGTTTTACTATGGATATCTACCGGTGTTTTGGATTTATGATGCCACGAGATGCTGATACCCAAGAGGTTGGTGTAGGTAAAGTGTGGGCAGTTACGCAGGGCAATGTAGAAACTGTGCTCAATAAAGCGCTTCCTGGTGCTACCTTGCATATGAACGGTCATGTGATGTTGTATCTTGGTCACATCGATGACAGTTACTATGTTATAAACTCATTAGGCTCCTACGGGGACAGGCGTAACGTTGGCAATGATGGTATGTTGGCACGAGTGCCTGTTATGCAGGTTGTAACAACCGACATTAAAAAAACCTCGCGGCGTAATGGCAAAAGTTTTATGGCTGAGTTGCATACGGTAAAACAGTGGGAATATTAAACAGAGTGTTTTGTACTCACTGAATTTCACCATTTTTTTGTATGGAAAATAGAGGAGAATGGAATAATAAGAGACGGAAGAGCAAGGTGACGGGGAGCTGGAATGATAGTTTGGGAGGTAAACTTATGAGAGAGGCTATGTATCAACAGAAAAAAGAGAATCATAATGTTCGCTGTCTATTGTGTCCTCATCATTGCACCATAAGCCCTGGAAATGTAGGAAGATGTAGAGTTCGGGGCAATGTAGATGGAACTCTTTATGCTAAAAATTATGGGAAAGTAATTTCCTATGCCTATGACCCAATCGAAAAGAAACCGTTATATCATTTTTATCCTGGCAGTACAATATTTTCCATCGGAACGTTTGGGTGTAATTTAGCGTGTGATTTTTGTCAAAATGCTGAACTAGTCTATTATGATGAAGAAGCTGACGAAATCTCTGATGAAGATATAATAGAGCTAGCACGCCGGGAAAATTCAATAGGGATCGCATACACGTATAATGAATCTACGATATGGTATGAATATGTTCTTCACGTAGCAAAAATTGCCCGTAAAACAGGGCTAAAAAATATTTTGGTTACCAATGGCTATATTAATGAGGAGCCGCTATGTGAACTGCTCCCGTATATTGATGCAATGAATATTGACTTAAAATCTATGGAGACTAAGTTCTATGAAGTTATTTGTAAGGGGAGTTTAGAGCCAGTCTTAAATACGATTGAATTGAGTAGCCAATATACCCATGTAGAAGTCACTACCTTGGTGATTGAGGGTGAAAATAGTAAATTTTCTAATATCGAAGCAGTTGCGCAAAAAATAGCTTCGATCGATCCGTCGATCCCCCTTCATTTAAGCAGGTATCATCCGGCTTATAAGATGAAGCTTCCACCAACGCCTATTGATACATTAGTGCAGGCAGTGGACATTTCAAAGAAATATTTAGACTATGTCTATATGGGAAATGTTCCTGGGGCGGATCAAACAACGTATTGTAAGATATGTGGGAATCCTCTGATATTAAGGGATCATCATACCAGTGTAGTTGGAATAAAAGATAAAAAATGTAATGCTTGTAAGAATGCGATTCAAGGGTTAATCATATAAAGGATGGTGCGATTATGGGTACATTATTAGGCGGATATTTATTTCCTCATCCTCCGATATTAATTGAAGAGATCGGCAGAGGGGAAGAACTCAAAGCTGCAAAGACGATTGCTGGTATTGATGATTTGGTCTCCGACATAAAGGATAGAAAACCTTCGACGATTATCTTAATTACACCCCATGGACCAGTTTTTCGTGATGGGATCGCAATCTCTACAGAGGAAAAGTTAGTCGGGGACTTTAGTCGTTTCGGGTGCGGAAATTTAGAATTTTCCTTTCAAAATAATGTAGAAATGGTGCAAGCAATCGTAAGTGAGAGCTCGCGCGAAGATATTCCATTGGTGCAAATCAGCAAAGAGTCCGCAAGTAAAATGGATATTGAAGAAAAACTTGACCATGGCGCATTAGTGCCTTTACATTTTGTAAATAGAGAATGTAACAATTACAAGCTGGTGCATATTACTTATGGTTTATTAACGCCAAATATACTGGCTAAATTCGGGCAATTATTAGCTAAAGTAGTGGAGAATTCTGACGAGCAGGTTATCATTATTTCCAGTGGTGATCTTTCTCATAAACTATCCAATGAAGGTCCATATAGTTATTCGCCATCCGGTAAAGAATTTGATGAAAAAATTATGGATATTATAAAAAGAGGCAGCATGGAGGAAATTGTAAACTTTGATTTTCGCCTAGCAGATCAAGCGGGAGAGTGCGGACTAAGATCGCTGATTATAACAGCTGGAGCATTAAGTAATAAAAATTTATGTACACAAGTGGTTTCCTATGAAGGACCTTTTGGCGTAGGATATGGTACTGCAAAGTTAATCGTAAGTATGGAAGACGATCCCTATGTAAAGCTTGCTAAAGCTAGTTTAGAACATTATGTAAGGTCTGGCAGTTGCTATACTGATTTGAGCGGTCTACCGAAAGAGATGTTAGAGAATAAAAACGGTGTTTTTGTAAGTCTAAAAAAGGATGGAGATTTGCGGGGGTGTATTGGAACAATAGAACCCTATCGGGGAAATATAGCCCTGGAAATCATACAAAATGCAGTTAGTTCAGGAATTCATGATCCTAGATTCGATTCAGTGACTGAGGATGAACTTGATGATTTGGTTTATTCTGTAGATGTTTTGTATCCACCGGAAGATATAACATCGAAGGAAGAATTAAATGTCTCCAAGTATGGGGTGATTGTATCAACGGGACATCGAAATGGATTATTATTGCCTAATATTGAAGGGGTTGACTCTGTTGAGGAGCAAATTGAGATTTCTCTTATGAAGGCTGGAATTGGCAAAGACGAGAACTATAGTATGAAGCGGTTTGAGGTCGTGCGGCATAAGTGATGAGAAAATAGGATTTCCAATCCCCCTTGTTTTGCATAGGATGAAACAGGAGGTGATAAGGTGACATACTCGATTATTGTGAATATATCGAAAAAGCAGCTTACACTTTATCAAGACGGTTCCCCTGAAAAATCATATCCCGTTGGGATTGGTAAAATGCTTACGCCAACACCAACAGGTACCTACAATATCATCAATAAGGCACCAAATCCAGGTGGCCCTTTTGGCGTTATGTGGATGGGGTTAAGCAAACCACACTATGGTATTCATGGGACCAATAATCCATCATCCATTGGAAAAGTAGTATCTCACGGATGTATTCGAATGTATAATCACAATGTGCTGGAACTATCAAGCATAGTTCCAATTGGAACGATTGTAACTATCATTCGGTAAATATTTCGTTACAACTATTTCTTCATGCGCAGAACTAGACGGAATTTTCGCCTTTGGAAAGTAGGAGCTACGACTTTAATTTTTAAGAAAAGATAAAGTTAAGAATTAAATAAAAAGCACGCCTTGTAGAATTAACAAAGCGTGCTTTTTGCCGTAAAGGAGGATACTAAGAAAAATATCTTTAATAGATAATGCGAATGCTGCCATCCTTGAAGATTTCTATTTCATTGTAGCTATCCATTATTTTTTTTGCAGTGTCACTATTTACCGTGGAGATATCAATATCTCCATAAATAATAGCACAATACGTATTAAAGGTTCCTAGGTTGTTAACGGCAATATAATAATGAACACCATTTTTCTCGCCATTGGGCGTCAACTTTAAACCGTGCTTCTTTAGCCATTCAACTGTTTCTTCACGGCTTTTAAGACCTTGTGTAAGGTAAGTGATTATGTGACGATCTGTGCCAGCGTGCCCAATTTTAAATTGGTCTAAGCATTCCTGGCAAATGCCCTTTTCACCAACAAAAGCGTAGGCGATAGGTTTGTCTTCGTAACAATAAAAGCAGGTGCCGTTATTATGGCGACGCCACTTATAAACATCTTCATATGTTTTTTTCTTTCGAAATTGCATGTGTTAAATCTCCCTAATCTATTTTTGGTAATATACCTTAGTATAGCTGTTTAATATTCTATTGTATACAAAAATGGAAGGAAGGATACAGTTTTATATCTTCATCGTAAAAGCTCTATAAAAATAAGGGAAAGGGCAAAATATAAAGCATGCGAAATTAGCGTGCTTTGAGACAGGGGATAGAAATAAAAATAAATGATAAAGAGTTTTATTTGGCGTTCATCAAAAATGATGTTATAATCTTTGAGGAGATTTGTCTTTACAAGTATACAAAATACTTATAAAGATATAAAAGATTCTATTATTTACGTAAAGCCATAATAAAAAATGGCTTTAAAAAGAATAAAATTAAGTGCTGATTTTCAAAAGGGAGTAATGTTAGTGGTAGAAAAAGAACTGAGCCGTGGCCTAAAAGCGCGGCATATTGAATTGATTGCTTTAGGTGGAACGATTGGTGTTGGGCTATTTATGGGCTCAGCGAGTACGATTAAGTGGGCGGGACCTTCTGTAATGATTGCGTATGGTTTGGCTGGGCTTATTATGTTTTTTGTTATGCGCATTATGGGGGAGATGCTTTATCTGGAACCAGTTACTGGCTCTTTTGCTACATATGCACATAAATATATTAGTCCATGGGCCGGCTATTTGACAGCTTGGTGTTATTGGTTTTTGTGGGTTACCGTAGGGATGTCGGAAGTAACAGCAATCGGTATTTATATGAATTATTGGTTTCCTGATCTGGCGCAATGGATACCTGCTTTAATAGGAGTGGCAATTGTTGCTGCAGCCAATTTAGTTTCCGTTAAATACTATGGAGAATTTGAATTTTGGTTTGCACTGATCAAAGTAGCTACGATTGTGGCAATGTTGGTCGTCGGTGCTGGCGTAATCTTTTTTGGCTTTGGTAATGAAGGACAAGCAATGGGAATTGGTAATCTTTTCAATAATGGCGGCTTTTTTACGGGCGGTTGGGAAGGGTTTATCTTTGCATTATGTCTTGTAACCGCATCTTATCAAGGAGTTGAACTTGTAGGGATTACTGCTGGTGAAGCAGAAGATCCTAAAAATACTTTACGTAAAGCGATAAAAAATATTATCTGGCGTATTTTGATTTTCTATGTTGGTGCTATATTTGTGATTTTAGCGATTTACCCTTGGAATCAAATTGGTACAATCGGTAGTCCCTTTGTTATGACATTCGCTAAAGTGGGGATTGTTTCGGCAGCTGGTATTATCAATTTTGTCGTTCTTACTGCTGCAATGTCTGGCTGCAATAGCGGTATATACAGTGCCGGCAGAATGCTTTATACATTAGCTGAAAATGGGCAGGCGCCTAGATTCTTAGGAAAAGTTTCCTCAAGAGGCATTCCTAGCAATAGTATTAAAGTAACAATTGGTTGTCTACTTGTAGGCGTATTTTTCAACTATATCTATCCAAACTCCAAATTATTTATTTATATTTACAGTGCTAGTATTCTTCCGGGGATGGCTCCGTGGATTGTATTATGCATTAGCCAACTTAAGTTTAGGGAAAAATGGAAAAATGAAATGGATGCACATCCTTTCAAATCAGTGTTGTTTCCAATTAGTAACTACATCACATTGATATTTTTAGCACTTGTTTTAGTAGGAATGTGGTTTAATCAGGATACGCAGGGTGGATTAATTGCTGGAGCAGTATTTTGTGCTGTCGTTACTATATGTTATTATGTTTTTGGCATTCATAAACGTCAAGTAACTGAAAAAACAGACGATGATCTTGTAATTGAAGACGGCGATGACGTTCAATAAAATATAAGACAATTTATTGAACGTCATCGCGAGAAAAGTTCCATTGCGAATCAGACCGTCTAAAAGATAACTTTTAGACGGTTATTTTCGTGGAGAAAAATAAGATTTCTAGTTAGAAGATACAGATAAAGTTTCTTGCTTAGATTCTAGGGGAGAATCCTTTTTCTGCAATTTGTTGCTTGGCATAAATAAAGCGATAATTGCTAAAATAATTAAGGTGATAGCAAAAAAGTTGTAAACATCTCGATAAGCTAAGATACTGGCTTGGTGGGCGAGTTCCTTAGAGATTTGCGCTAATGCTAAATTAGCAGCGTTAGCTGCGGGAACGCCTAAATTCATAATTGTTTGTGTATAGAATGAAAGTGTACTTTGATATCCGGGATCGGCGGTTGTTAAATGTTGAACTAAATTTGCTTGCTGTATTTGCTGATTATGTGCCAGCAGGCTTGTGGCAAGTGATATACCAATGCTACCACCGAGATTTCGCATTAGAGAAAAAATTGCCGAAGCATTGCTACTGTGCTCTGTTGAAATCTTTGAAAAAGCAAGTGTACCGGCAGAGACAAATAAAAATGGTAAGCCAATTGTCTGCAGGATGCGCATGAAGACAAGAGTGATATAGTCAGTCTGCGGTGTTATAAATCCAGTTACCAACATGCCAATGGCGTTTAGGAACATGCCGAATGCAATCAGATAGCGGGCTTGCACTCTAGTTACAAGTTTTCCGACTACAGGCATTAACAAAATGGTGGTGACTCCGCTTGGTGAGAGGACAAATCCAGACAATGTAGCATCGTAGCCAAAATTTGTTTGTACGAGCATTGGCAATAGTGCAGCACTTGCATATAAAGCAAAGCCGACGAAGAAAATCATTAAGCAGGACATGCTAAAGCTTGGAATTGCAAAAAGTTTTAGTTCAACAATCGGATTTTTTTGTTTTAATAACCAAAAAATTGCTAAGATAAGACCGACAGCAGCAATACAGGAAAATCCTATAATAAAAAAGCTGTCAAACCAATCTTCTTGTTGTCCTTTATCGAGAACAATCTGTAACGCGCCAAGCCCCAAAGTAATTAGACTAAGACCGACATAATCGATAGAGCTTGTTTTTTGTTTTTGTGATTCGAGCGAATCTTGGACTAAGGTTTTGACTAAAAAGGCTGCAAGTATACCAACAGGCACATTCATGAAAAAAATCCAACGCCAATTGAAGTTATCAGTGATATAGCCTCCAAGTACGGGACCGATTATAGGGGCTAATACAGTCGTTATGCCAGTAATAGCAAAGGCCATACCTAATTTTTCAGGGGGAAAGCTATCTTTGATGATCGCTTGCTGCGTTGGTTGTAGACCGCCACCAGCTAACCCTTGTAATAATCGAAATATGATGAGCATGGGCAGAGAAGTCGAAATGCCACAGAGAAATGAAGTTAAGGTAAACCCGAGAATGCAAAGTATAAAAAAATTTTTACGACCCATAAGGCTGGAAAACCAGCCGGACAATGGCAGTACAATACCGTTAGAAACGAGGTAGGAGGTCAGTACCCAAGTGCTTTCATCAGAAGTGGCACCAAGTGAGCCAGCAATGTTACTTAGCGCAACGTTAGCAATTGTTGTATCTAGTACTTCCATAAAGGCGGCAAGACTAACAGCAATCGATATAAAGAGTGGACTGGCTTTTAATACAGCGCTACTCATTTGTTGCGCCTCTCCCATCGGTGTAGACAGTTGGCACGACTGACATACCAGGTCCTAAATGAAGTGTTTTGTCTAATGAGCCGTCAAATACAATTTTTACTGGAACGCGCTGCACAGTTTTGACAAAATTACCTGTTGCATTTTCGGCAGGGAAAAGTGAAAAATGTGCACCTGTACCGGACTGTTGGCTATCCACTTTGCCATGCAAGACTAAATCGGGAAAAGCATCGACTTTAATATCAACAGCTTGACCAGGACGCATATGTTCTAATTGCGTTTCTTTAAAGTTAGCGATGACCCATAAATCAGTGCCGACTAATGAACCTAATTGTTGAGCAGCTTGCACATAGTTGCCAACTTCTACACTGCGTTTAGTGATGTATCCATCTATGGGAGCAATAATTTTTGTATTGGCAAGATCATTTTCGGTTTGAGCAAGAGCTACTTCAGCTTGTTTGACCTGTGCTTGTAATTGTTCACTTGTATTTTTGGCTGCCGCCACTACGCTTGGAGCTGTATTGGCTGAATGAAGTGTGGCACGCATTTGTTCAAGTGCAGAATGAGAAGATTTTTCTGTAGCAATGGCTTGATCAAGCTGTTGCTGTGAGCAGGCACCCGCGCTGAACAAACTTTCCATACGTTGTTTATCGGCAAAAGATTTTTCCCAAGTAGCTTCAGCAGAAGATACCTGTGCTTGTGCCGCATCAATATTAGCAGGAGCAGAAACTGAAGTTGTTTCTAAATTGCTTTGTGAGGCATTCGCCGCAGCCTGAGCAGCGGCGAGTGCAGCTTTGGCTTGGTCGCGACGGATTATGTAATCGGTTGGATCAATTTCCAATAGAACATCGCCAGCTTTGACTTCTTGATTATCTTGGATATATAAGTTTTTTACATAGCCTTGTACTTTTGGACTGATGACTACTGTGCGCCCATCAATGGCAGCATTATCTGTCGATACTTCACTGCGATGAAAATAATAATAGGTGCTGCCGCCTGCGAGTATAAGTAAAAATATGATCGTAATCTTAATAAAATTTGTAGTATTTTTCATAGTATCACTCTTTCGTAATCGTTAGTTTTTATAGTAACAATTAAAGCAAACGTTTGTTTTAATTGGGGTGAGCAGTATCTTTTTAGAATACTATTTTTATACTTGTGTTAGAATGCCATGCAGATAAATACGAAAAGCATGTGCAGTATATTCTGCGTTATCATCGTTGGTCAACCTGATAAATTTTTGAATAAGAGGTTTGGCAATAAAATAAAAGTTTAGACTTCCAACCAAAGAAATTGCTGCATAATTGACATCTAAGTCGGCTTGAAATTCACCATGATCAATACCTTCTTGGAGCGTAGCCTGAATAAACTGATAAACTTGAGAAAGATGAGTTTCAATAACAGGCCCTCCAAAAGATGTAGGTGTAATTGATTCGCTGTTTATAAACCGAGCTAAAAAAGGTCGTTGATTATGGATGCGGGCGATTTGATCAGCATAGAGTGTTAGGCGGTCAATTGGGGATAGAGTATGCTTACTTTTGACGAACTGCAAAGCCTTTAATATAGGAGCAAGTTGTTCTTTCAATACCGCTTGGTATAAGCCTTCCTTGCCGTTAAAATGATAAGAAATAGCGGATACATTGATGTGTGCGGCATCGGTTAGTTCGCGAACAGATACTGCGGCAAATCCTTTCGTAGCAAATAGTTGTGTGGCAATTTCAATTAAATTTTCCTGTGTAGTAGTTTTTATCATAATAACCTCCCTTAGCTCAAGTATGTATCAAAAATAAAACAAACGATTGTTTGAAATAATAATGTCATAATCTCTATATTTTGTCAAGAATTTTATGGGGTTATCCAGTTAACTTTATGGAGCAACTTTAATTGCAGTAAGTTTGTAAGTGCTATTTTTAATGTATATGCTTATTTACACTGAAGTAATAATGCTAGTAGGATGAATAATGAGTAAAGCGATATTTATAAATTATGTTATAATAAATGAGTTAAACTTAGTAGGAGGCGTTTTTCATGCGTTATATTGCCAATCAAGCTAGATATCAAGAAATGAAGTATGTCCGGTGTGGTAAAAGTGGTCTGAAATTGCCGCTTGTTTCTTTGGGGTTTTGGCATAACTTTGGTACGAAGGATAATGTGGAGAATATGAAGACGATGTGTTTTACCGCTTTTGATCATGGGATTACACATTTTGATTTGGCAAATAATTATGGCCCCGAGCCAGGCAGCGCAGAGATCAATTTAGGTAAGATTTTAAAACAAGAAATGTTAGCGTATCGTGATGAACTCATCATTAGTACGAAGGCGGGTTATACGATGTGGGATGGCCCTTATGGTGATTGGGGCAGTCGAAAGTATCTTTTAGCAAGTCTTGATCAGAGTTTAAAGCGAATGGGTTTAGATTATGTAGATATTTTTTACCATCATCGTATGGATCCCCAAACGCCACTTGAAGAAAGTATGATGGCATTAGATACGGCGGTAAAGAGTGGGAAGGCACTATATGCGGGAATTTCTAATTATGATGGTGTCCATACCCAAAAAGCAATGGATATTTTACAGGAACTAAAGTGTCCATTTGTGCTCAATCAAAGCCGCTATTCTATATTTGATAGAAGCATTGAAACGAATGGCTTAAAAGAATTTGCTGAAAGTAATGGCTGTGGCATTATCGCATTTAGTCCATTGGCACAAGGTTTGTTGACGAACCGATATCTAGATGGCGTCCCAACGGATAGCCGTATTCATAAAGATGGACGTTTTCTCAAAGAAGCCCAACTTACTCCTGAAATGATGAAAAAGATTACGCTACTCAATGAAATTGCGCTGGAACGTGGACAGAGCTTGGCGCAGATGGCCTTGAGCTGGGTGCTTAAAGATGATATTGTGACGAGTGTGCTTATTGGTGCTTCGAAACCAGAACAAATTCTGGATAATTTGCAAATTATCGGTCATACAGAATTTAGTGAAGTACAATTACAGCACATCGATGAAATTTGTAGTGAAAAATAGGAGTATTCTAAAATTTCGTTAAATAAATTGGACACAAATTTATACATAAAATGAAGTGTTACGTCATTGGTGAAATAATGAAAATTTTAAAGTAAAGATAAACATCCAGCTGAATTTATAATTCAGTTGGATGTTTTATGTAGAAGGTAAGAATGATTTTAGTTATTAGTAAATTTATTTTATAAACGATTAACTATTCAGTACAGAAAAACTGCATTTTGTGACAAAATCCTTGTGTAAGCTTTGCCACAATTGTATGCTTAACGATAAGTATAATGGTACGAGGTGTGTAAATGATAGTTATTGCAGTTTGTGATGATGAAGAGCAGTTGCTTTCTCAATTGGTGGAAAGTATAGAAGCTTATATGGATAGGAC
>JARBUM010000082.1 GCA_029239675.1 Pelosinus sp.
TGGCAATTTGGGTGGCAACGCGGGAATATCTCTCGTCCCTGGTGGGATGAGGGGTTTTTTTTATATCTTTTTAAGGTTTCGCTTTAAAAAATTATACAATTAAATTTATAGTAATATGGAGGGAATATAAAAATGAAAATATTAGTGAGTGATCCAGTTTCGGCCCAAGGTGTAGAATTATTACAAAAGGAATATGAGGTAGATGTTAAAATAAAATTACCAATTGAGGAATTAATCGCGATTATTCCTCAATATGATGCCTTAGTTGTACGTAGTGAAACGAAGGTCACTAGAGCGGTAATTGAGGCGGCGACCAATTTGAAAGTGATTGGCCGTGCTGGTGTTGGTGTGGATAATATTGATGTAGAGGCAGCTACCCAAAAAGGTATTGTTGTACTCAATGCTCCTGAAGGAAATACCATTGCTGCCACAGAACATACTATGGCAATGATGTTAGCATTAGCACGCAATGTTCCTCAAGCTCATGCAAGCCTAAAGGGTGGACAATGGCTGCGCAGTAAGCTAATGGGTGTTGAAATGCGGGGTAAAACATTAGGGATTCTTGGATTAGGCCGTATCGGAACAGGTGTGGCAAAAAGAGCTTTGGCTATGGAAATGAATGTAGTAGCCTATGATCCCTTTATCAGTTCGGAGCAAGCCGCTGCCATGGGAATTCAATTACTAGAACTGGAAGAAATTTTTCCATTAGCTGATTTTATTACCTTGCATTTACCTTTTACCGCTGAAACTAAATATCTCTTAAATAAAGAAAGCTTTGCCAAAATGAAGTCTGGCGTACGAATTATAAATTGTGCTCGTGGTGGCGTCATTCATGAAGGGGATTTGGCTGAAGCTGTTGAACAAGGTATTATAGCAGGAGCAGCTATTGATGTATTTGAAAAAGAACCAGTTGATCCAGAAAATCCATTGCTTAAACTAGATAGTGTAATTGTAACGCCTCATTTAGGAGCATCTACAGCGGAAGCTCAGGTTGGTGTAGCAGTGGATGTGGCGAAAGGTATTATTGCAGCCTTGAAGGGAGAACCTATTGCTACAGCTGTAAATATGGCACCTATTCAGTCTCATGTACTGGAAGTCATTCGTCCGTATTTTAACTTGGCGGAAAAGATGGGTTGTCTGGCAATTAACTTAGCAGAAGGACGTATTACAGCAGTAGATGTAGAATATAATGGGGAAATTAGTGAAGTAGATACCAAGATGCTAACAACAGCAATGATCAAAGGGTTGTTAAATTCCATTTTGACAGAACATATTAATTATGTAAATGCCCCAGGGGTTGCGAAATCTCGTGGTATTAAAATAAGGGAAGTAAAAAGTAAAGAAACAGCTAACTTTGCTAATTTAATTACAGTGCGTGTGCATACGGATAAAAAGACTCATGTTGTAGCGGGAACCTTGTTTGGCCATGAAGAAGGTCGTATCGTAATGATTGATGGATATCGAGTGGATGTTGATCCTCAAGGTTGGTTAATTGTAGGACTTCATTTAGATCGACCAGGAATGATCGGTCATGTTGGTACTATTTTGGGTACTGATGGAATTAATATTAACAGTATGCAGGTTGGTCGTACCGAGATTACGGGTACGAATATCATGGTGATGGGTGTAGACTCTGATGTTCCAGCAGCTGTTATGCTGAAAATAAAAGCAGTAGATGGAATTATAGGAGCGAAAATGATTAATTTTTGTGTAATATAGGGAGGAAAAAAATATGGCTATTGTAAAACCGTTTCGTGGACTAAGACCTGTGCCAGAATTGGCAGATAAGGTTGTTTCTCTGCCTTATGATGTAATGGATTCCGCTGAGGCGAGAGCAATTACAACGAAGAATGAACTCAGTTTTTTACGCGTTACTAAATCTGAGGTGGATCTTGCTCCGAATGTGAATCCATATTCGGAAGCTGTATATCAAAAAGCAAATGAAAATCTTCAGGATTTTATTAAGAAAGGTATTTTAGTGCAAGATGAAAAGCCTTGCTTTTACATTTATAAACAACAGATGGGGAGCCACACTCAAGTAGGATTAGTGGCAACTGTATCTGTAGAAGAATATAAAAAAAATATTATTAAGAAGCATGAATTGACTAGACCTGATAAGGAACAGGATCGGGTTGACAATATTATGGCAACTGGTGCGCAAACGGGAGCGGTCTTCATTACCTATAAGGCAAATGATCATATGAATGCCGTAATAGCACAAGGAATGACGAAGCAGCCTGTGTATGATTTTGTTACTGAGGATGGGAACCGTCATACATTGTATGTTGTGGATGATGCTGCTAAAATCGTAGCGATTGAGCAGGCTTTTGCCCGTATTGAAAGCTTGTATATCGCTGATGGACATCATCGTTCCGCTGCCGCTACTCGGGTTTATGAAACCTATAAAGCAAAGAATCCGGAACATACTGGGGACGAGGACTATACTAGATTTTTAGCTGTAATTATTCCTCATACCATGACAAAAATCATGGATTATAACCGAGTAGTAAAAGATTTAAATGGCTTAACGGAGCAAGAACTTTTGGAAAAAATTCAAGAAAAATTTAATATTGAACCATGTACTCGTATATCATGTAAAGCCGAGTATCCTCATTATTTTGGTATGTATATAAACAAAGCCTGGTATAAACTAGTGGCGAAACCAGGGAGTTTTAACGAAAATGATCCAGTAGGTAAGCTGGATGTTAGTATCTTGCAAAGTAATTTGCTGGAACCTATTCTTGGTATTGGAAATCTTCGTACGGATAAACGCATTGACTTCGTTGGCGGCATTCGTGGCATGGAGGAATTAGAGAGATTAGTGGATAGCGGAGAATATGTTGTTGCCTTCTCCATGTTCCCAACTTCTACTAAAGAATTAATGGCAATTGCTGATTCAGGGCAAATTATGCCACCTAAGTCCACTTGGTTTGAACCTAAACTTAGAGATGCTATCGCAGTACATTTGATAAATGGGGGGAATTAGGGTGACCCAGCGTGTTTTTAATTTTAATGCAGGCCCAGCGGCCCTGCCTTTAGAGGTTTTAAAAGAAGTACAAGGTGAAATGCTCAATTATCGGGAAACGGGCATGTCTATCTTAGAAATTAGCCATCGTTCAAAAGCATATGAAGCAATTAATCGTGAGGCCGAAGCTAATCTAAAAGAACTTCTGGGCTTAGGGGACAACTACAAAGTATTATTCTTGCAAGGTGGGGCGAGCACTCAATTTGCTATGATACCAATGAACTTTTTACCTGCAGACCGGACAGCAGATTATATACTGACCGGTGCTTGGTCAGAAAAGGCTCTTAAAGAAGCCAAATTATTTGGTAATACCCATGTGGCCGCAACGACTGCGGAGGGAAATTATAAGCGTATTCCTCATTTAGATGAAATTCAGCTAAGCGATAACCCTGCTTATGTTCATATTACTTCCAATAATACTATTTTTGGAACTCAATGGAAGAAACTTCCTTCCTTTGGGCAAGTGCCACTAATTGCAGATATGTCATCAGATATTTTGAATCAACCCTTCGCGGCAGAAGACTTTTCCTTAATTTATGCAGGGGCGCAAAAGAATTTAGGACCTTCTGGGGTGACGGTAGTGATTGCCCGCAAGGAATTACTCGAAAATAATCCTAAGGATATTCCTACGATGATGCGGTATGAAACCCATGCTAAAAATGATTCTCTTTATAATACACCACCTGCTTTTTCTGTGTATGTATTGAACTTGGTATTACAATGGGTTAAAAGTCAGGGCGGATTAGTGGGGATGAAAAAGCATAATGAAGAAAAGGCTGCCCTTATTTACAATGCTATTGATCAAAGTGGTGGTTTTTATACAGGGCATGCCCAAGAAGATAGTCGTTCTTTAATGAATATTACCTTTCGTCTGCCTAGTGAGGAACTGGAAAAGGCCTTTGCTAGCCAGGCTGAAAAAGCTGGCCTCATAGGTCTTAAAGGACACCGTTCTGTGGGTGGGTTGCGAGCTTCTACTTATAATGCGATGACGCTAGAAGGTTGTCAGGCATTGCAACAATTTATGCTGCAATTTCAACAGAATAATGGGTAGACTAAAAAGCGGGAGTACAGGGCAACCTGTATCCCGCTTTTTATCTTATTGAAGTTGGTATCAGAAATTATAGGCATAGAGTAATCTTGCGCGTTTAGACCGCGCCAGGTTCATAGTATTAACGTTTCGCCATTAGCATTTAACCTCCACTTATAATAATATGAACCTGGCGCTTAGCCCGTAGAATAAAAAGACTCGAAGTATTTTAGCCCTATCTTCTTCTCTGTGTTCGCTGCGTATCTGTAGTTAAAAAGGCCACGTCAGTATTTGCCTTTTAGCACAGAGATTTGCAGGATTATGAATAAAAACAGAGTACAATAACAATAATAACCTTTAAAAAATAGTATAGGTATTTCTCTATAGTATAGACCCCTCGGATGAGGATAGGGAATCCGTTGGTTTTGAGGACTCAGGTAAGATTGTAATTTGCATAGGGATTCCGCCTATGGTTGGTGCTAGGGTATTAAATACTAGGGTGTAAACAATGCCCAGAAGACCTGAGGCTAATCCTGCCAAGAGTGTGATAAAGGCACCACCCAGAAAGCCAAGGGAAGTTCGGTCCATAATACTAAAGAGTAAGCCAATCATACTTCCCATGCAGATGCCGCCAGTAAACATTAAATAAAACATAGGCTTATAACCAAGGCGAAGCAGTTTATAATTATACATACTATCCCTACCTTCCAAGCAAATTTTGGAGTAGATAATTTTGGATGCTAATTAGTATAGCTATGTGAAGTAGATTAACTGTGTATTAAAAAGAAAATGCGGGAGGAATGAAAAATGTCTAGTGAAATTTTTGATATTGCTATTGTTGGTGGAGGCCCAGCTGGTTTATCGGCTGCTCTGACAGGACGAATTCGTAATAAGAGCGTTGCTTTGTTTGAACATATGGACTTTAGTCTAAAGCTGCAAAAGGCTCACATCGTGGATAATTATTTGGGTGTGCCTCAGATTACTGGACAAGGTATGATGCAGCAGTTTTTGGCCCATTGCATGTCTTATAAACCCAATATTATAAAAGAAAAAGTCGTCAACATCTTCCCGGGGGATGGCATTTTTACCTTGTTAACGCCAGGAGAAACGTATCAAGCGCGGACAGTGATTATTGCTACAGGTGTAGTCGCTACTACACTATTTCGTGGGGAGAAAGAGTTTCTGGGCCGAGGTGTAAGTTATTGTGCTACTTGTGATGGTATGATGTACAAAGGAAAAGATGTGGCTGTTATTTCTTATACTGCGGAAGGAGAACATGAAGCAGATTACTTGAGTGAATTATGTCGCAATGTATATTATCTACCCCAATATAAGGAGGCGCCTGCGGTACGTTCGGGGATTAAGTTAGTGCATGATAAGCCTCAAAGTATTCACGGTGATGTAGTAGTCGAAAAATTGCAGATGAGCAAGGAAGAGCTAAATGTTCATGGTGTATTTATCATTCGTATGTCTGATCCTGTAGAAAATATAATCCCAGGTATTGATTTAGATGGTGAGGTTATAAAAGTAAATCGAGATATGTCTACCAGTATTCCAGGAGTGTTTGCCGCAGGTGATTGTACGGGTAAACCATGGCAAATTGCAAAAGCTACTGGCGAAGGCTTAGTGGCCGTATTAAGTGCCATTACTTATTTAGGGAAGAAAGATAAATAAAGCAGTCTAAAAATAAACCATAAGGTTGCATAACCAAACCATGTAAAAATAATGGAAATAAGAGAAGTGAAACCAATATAACTGAAAAAGACACTAAGGGTAATGAAGATGAGTAAGGCGGTAGTTCTAGATAAACCTGTGACTGCCGCCAATTTCGTGGTACAACCATATAAACTGGCTAGACCTGTAGTATACATAGCAGCGGCAAAAATAAAGATATAGGCTATATGATGTACTATATGCTGTGATCCTGCGATATAGAGCATGGGTATTTCATATTCTGGTGACAGGGGATAGTGTACCATTACTACCATGATAATTAAGCCAGCTAATAGTAAGAGCAGTAAACTGCCAATAATACTGCCGACTATGCGGGCAGATCGCTCAGGAGTGTGAGAACCGAGGGGGACTAGCACGGTGGCACTCATTACTAAATTGTAAGAAAGATAAAGCAAGCTGGAAATTAGCCAATGAGAAGTAGATATGTTGCTGACTGTAGATGGGATATGGATCATTGTCAGATTCCATTCATGATAAGTGAGGGAGTACATTCCGATAAAGATCGTAATAATTGCCAAGAGTGGTGTAATAATGAGATTCGCAGTTGCTATACCATTAATGCCGTAGAGCGTTGTGACTGCCAGACTAAAAGCCATAAGACAGATGCCTAGACTATAGGGTAAGTGCAGGGTATCTCGAAATAAAGTGCCTACTCCTGCTAACATGACGGTTAGGACACCAAAGAGAAAAATAGTAATGACACTATCTAATACTGTGCCAATTTTCTTGCCGCAGGCATAATATAATAATTGATGATAACTGGTAGCCTTTATGGTGTAACTGATTTCTAAGATGGTAATACCTAGCCAGGCGAATAATACGGTTGTCAGCAGTAAACCGACTAATCCCATGTTGCCATATACAACAAAAAATTGGGTAAGTTCTTGTCCGGAGGCAAACCCAGCTCCCATGATAGTTCCTGCATAGATAGCAGCAATCCTGGCAATCTTAATACATAATTGGTAGGACATAGCATCACTCCTTAGTTGGCAGTGCCTAATTTTTTTCTATGTAAAAAGATGGGATATTATGCAGGAATTATATAAAAAAAATTGAATTTTCAAGTAAAGAGTGTATTAACATTGTGAGAAGAAAAGAGTTGGGTAAATTGCACTAAGAGGAGCTTGCCATTAGATGAAAAAAGATATAGCTTATCGTATTGCCCAAACAATCCAGACGGGTTTATTGCACGGTGTGCTTGTGATCGATCAGGAGTTTAAATCAGTCTTTCTCAATCATGCATTGTGTGATATGTGGAAGATAGAACAACAAGATGTTCTATATCGATCGGTCGTTGATATTTTCTATAATGGCAATCTGAAAAAGGTAAGTGGTGATTATCAGGGACCTTTAATTCAAACTATGGCTACTGGACAGGAATTAAGTGCCTGTGAAGTCTATTTAAATGTACCTGGGAGTAGGGAAAGCAAATGGTTTTTGGTCAGTACTTTTATACTGCGAGATGAGAATGGACTTCCAGAATATGCTGTGGGGAATTATATTGTAATTGATAAGTTCAAGATGTTTGAGACAAAACTGGATGCTGTGAATATGAATATTATTAAAGCATTTTGCAAAGCAATTGGTGTTAGAGATATGTATACGATGCAGCATAGTGAGAATGTTGCTGCCTTAATTGTTGGATTGACCGAATATATGAAGTTATCTGCTAGTGAGGTAACTATGGCTTATTTAGCAGGAATTGTGCATGATGTGGGTAAGATTGGGATTTCAGAAGAAATCTTAAATAAGCCTAGCCGTTTGACAGAAGCTGAATATGAAATAATTAAGCGTCACCCTCGTAAAGGTGCAGATATTTTGCAAGAAGTGGAAGAGTTTGCTGCTTTGGCCCAAATTGTACGCCATCATCATGAACGATATGATGGGAAGGGATATCCCCTTGGCTTGCAAGGTGAATCGATTCCATGGATTAGCCGGATGTTGACAATTTGTGATGCCTATGATGCCATGACGAGCATGCGATGTTATTGTGAACCTCATAGTATTGAAGAAGCCTTGATTGAAATCAAAGAATGTGCAGGTAGGCAGTTTGATCCATTTCTTAGTGGTATTTTTATTGATTTTATTAGAGAGTGTAATTTCGAGGTAGGCAACCAGCTTGCTGCTGAGAACACTTAATTGTAATAGCGGTACTAGACGCTTTACAATAAATAGTGAATATTGTAAAATGTAATAGTGTAAGCTATTTCTGTATAAGAACAGATCTATTCGTTATGTACCGTATAGCAGTGTTGATGCGGGAAAATACTCTCGTTCCTGGATAGCAGGCGGGAGTTTTTTATTATGGTGTCAAAGTGTATACGTTTTTTAGGCGGAAAATATAAGTTTGTACAAACCACCAAGACACAATGTCGCTGATGCCCTTTTGTGACTTGGTGATTCAAATATTTTTATATGTTTTAAAGTAACGTTTTTCTTGCTATAAATAGGAGGGTTTAAAGTATGCTTGATATTAAATTTGTTAGAGATCATACAGAAGAAGTCCAGCAGGCCTTAGTGAAGCGTGGAATGAATCTTAGCTTGGATGAGTTTCTAGCCTTGGAAAAAGAGCGTCGGGAACTATTAAGCCAAGTTGAAGCACTCAAAAATACGCGTAATACCGTTTCTCTTGAGATTAGTCGCTTAAAAAAAGCGAAAGAGAATGCGGATAATTTAGTGTCTCAAATGCGTCTAGTAGGTGATCAAATTACTGAATTTGACGGAAAAGTGAAAGAAGTAGAGAGCAAATTGCAGGGGATTATTATGAACATCCCTAATATACCTCATGAATCAGTACCCGTAGGACGTGATGAACATGATAATGTGGAGGTACGCAATTGGGGAATCATACCTACGTTTGCACACCAGCCTCTAGCCCATTGGGAGATTGGCGAGAAACTCAACATTCTTGACTTTGAACGGGGCAGTAAGGTTACAGGGGCACGCTTTACTTTTTATCGGGGGCTCGGCGCTCGCTTAGAGAGAGCATTGATTAATTTTATGCTTGATATACATACTGGTGAACATGGCTATACAGAATTTTTCCCACCCTTTATTGCAAATAAGGAAAGTATGACGGGTACAGGACAATTACCTAAATTTGGCGAGGATATGTTTAAACTAGAAGGCTTAGATTATTATTTGATTCCTACAGCTGAAGTGCCAATTACGAATTACCACCGTGGGGAAATTTTGGATGGGAAGGATTTACCATTGTATTATACAGCTTATAGTGCTTGTTTCCGTGCGGAAGCAGGAGCTGCTGGGCGGGATACTCGTGGCCTAATTCGTCAGCACCAATTTAATAAGGTGGAAATGGTTAAACTGTCCGTACCAGAAGATTCTTATGAAGAGTTGGAAAAATTAACTCGTAATGCAGAACGCATTCTAGAACTTTTAGGTCTACCTTATCGAACAATGGCTTTATGCAGTGGAGATATGGGTTTTTCTTCTGCTAAGACCTATGATATTGAAGTATGGCTGCCTAGTTTTAATGCCTATCGGGAAATTTCATCTTGCTCTAATTTTGAAGATTTTCAGGGGCGTCGCGCTGATATTAAATTCCGCCGGGAGGCGAAGGCAAAGCCTGAGTTTGTACATACACTAAATGGATCTGGTCTAGCTATCGGTCGTACGGTAGCTGCCATTTTGGAAAACTACCAGCAGCCTGATGGCTCCGTAGTTGTTCCTGAAGTATTAAGACGCTATATGGGCGTTGATGTCATTGCAAATAAGTAAAATAACAAATAGGATAGAGCTTCTTTATATAGAAAAAGACTTGGCGTATGCCAAGTCTTTTTCTATATGTTATTTTTTGGAGATATAATCTCCACCAGATTGTACGAGCTGTACTAAAAGCACTAATAATACTACCGTGATTAGCATAACATTGGTTTCGTAACGATAATAGCCAAAGCGAATCGCTAAATCGCCAATACCGCCGCCACCCACGATACCTGCCATGGCGGAATAACCAATTAGACTGACAGCGGTAATCGTAAGTCCCCGAAGCAATCCGGAGAAACTTTCAGATAATAAGACATCCTTGATAATCATCCAAGGTGTAGCTCCCATGGATACAGCAGCTTCGATTACGCCTCGATCTACCTCCCATAAGGAACCTTCCACCAACCGGGCATAAAAAGCGATGGCGGCAATGGATAATGGCACAGATGCTGCTGCAGGTCCGATGGTTGTGCCGATTAGATGTTGGGTCAGAGGTAAAAGCAGTACTAATAAAATGACAAAGGGGGTAGATCGGATGATATTAATGATAAGCCCTCCAAGGCTGTTAATTATGACATTCTCAATAAATAATCCCTTTGATGTAACATAGAGGAGAAGTCCAAGAGGAATCCCTAAAAGAACCGAGAGGAACAAAGAGATACCTACCATCAAAAAGGTTTCACCAAAAGCTTTTGTTAAATCAGGCAATAAGGAAATCCAGTCGATGCTAGCCATATGTCACCTCCACACGCTCCACCTGGGAGTTAATATAATGAATTACTTTAGTAAGTTCCTCTGGCTCAGCAATTGCATTTACGAGAAGCACGCCTAGAGGCTGGTCATTAATATATTCAATTTTCCCATGGAGGATATTCAGTTTAACCTTATAGTTTTGTGCTGCATCGGAGAGGACAGGAGCTTCGGCCTTATCCCCTCTGTAAACAATTTTAAGAATTTTTCCCGTTATGTTATGTAATAGACGAGGTGGTAAGTCGAAGTCATAAGAATGCTCTACAAGCTGTTTGGTAAATTCATGTTGAGGGCTCGCAAAGATATCTAAGACCGTGCCTGTTTCTACTACAGAACCTTTACTCATTACAGCCATGCGATGGCAGATTTTTTTTACTACTGCCATTTCATGGGTTATGAGTACCATGGTGATTCCTGTTTTTTTATTAATATCTTTTAATAGATCCAAGATGGAATTGGTTGTTTCTAAATCAAGGGCGGAAGTGGGTTCATCGCAAAGCAGTATTTTAGGTTTATTGGCTAAAGCCCGGGCAATTCCAACCCTTTGCTTT
>JARBUM010000083.1 GCA_029239675.1 Pelosinus sp.
GCAAAAATGCGGGCTAAATCCAGGGCGCATTCTTTTTGTGTCGATTTTGCGACTTTGGCTAGCAAGCCTTCGGCAAGCTGTAACTCCTGCAGATCGAGCGCACGCAGAACGATGTCCTTCACAAGTGACATACCCTCCGACCCGAGGACAGCCGGGGGAGCAGAGCCTCGTTTATACAAGGAATCCCTCAGCATGGTGACAACTGCGCCTGTATCGGCAGACAAACCAACAGCCAGGAAATCTTCACACAGTACGCGTACTTTTGTACGTTTTTTATTTAGCCAGAAGCAGAGTATCTCATTCATTCTTGCTAATGGGTATTGGGGATGATTGGGGGGGATAGCATCTAATAAATGCAACGCTTCGAGTATTCGTTTTTGTTGAATTAGACATATTGCTTTCAGCATGCTGGTGTAATCATCTATAGCTGAAGGTTCAATTTTTTCAAAATAATCAAGTGCCAGACGATAGGCTCCTTCTGTAAAATACACTGTACCAATGAGGCGTTTGGCATCCGGAGTGCAGAAATCACAAAGCTTTTCCATAGCGTGCTTGGTATACTCGGGATCTTTACGGGGGTTTAAGATACGAACAATGGCCGACAAAGTGATGGTAAAACTCGCATTATCTTGTAAGCTTAGAATATAATAGCGCAAGGCTTCTTCTTCATTACCAAACGCTTCTGCTAACTGGGCAATTTGATAATAGACCCGAAATCCCCGACTGCCGCTGAAAGGAGCATAGTAGGCTGGCTGTTCGGGCATTGAGAGCGCATTCTGAAAACAATCAAAGGCTCCGGCGTAATTTTTTTGCTCAAGATGGATTAACCCACCGTAATAATATAAGTCTGCATAATTGGGAAAGAACTTTAGGCCGAGTGAAATAGCCTCTAACGCGCGCTCATATTGCTGGGCCCCATAATGAGCAAGGGCAATATACCGCAGCAATTTGGGGTAGTAAATCGTGCCCGGGTCGGTATTGTTCGCTGCCTTGGTCAGTTCCTCCGCTGCTTCAGAAAAGTTGTCAATTCGATACAATTCTACGCCATAGTGGTAACGTAGCGTGTTGTTATCCGGATCACTTTCCATTTGCTTTTTAATAATAGCTAGGTTCCTGGTTTTTTTATCTTTTTCGATAACTTGTTGGTTTAAATAACCGTAATGCCGCAGAACTATATTTTCGGCAATCTGGAATTTTGCCTGCCTGTTATTTTCTAAAATGACGTCCACAATCTGTTCGTGAATGGTTCCCCGGAATCGATATTCCGGCTTATTTCGAAACATTCGAAATACCAAATCTGGGCAGGTTTCAATGCTTCCTTCCATGCCAATCAAGTTAATGATTTTTACAAAGTAACCTTCATTATCTGACTCTGCCACTTGACGTAGTGCTTGGGCGGTTCCAGGCTCCAAAGTTTCGTCGGCATCCAGAAAAAGGACCCAGTCGCCGGTCGCCAATTCTAAGGATACATTACGGGCAGCGCTGAAATCATCTTGCCAGACATGAGAGATTACTTGGGCTCCGGCCTGTTCGGCTACTTGTATTGTTTGATCTGACGATCCTGTATCTACTATGATAATTTCGTCGACGGCTCCGGCCACGCTGTGTAAACAACGCGCTAGGTTAATCTCTTCATTTTTTACGATCATACACAAGCTGATCTTATTGCTCATGGCATATACCCCATTATGTTTTATTTTCAGTATATGCTTAGGATATATTTCTCGTTCATTAAGATATATTTCTTTACATAAAAAGGTAAAGTACAGCACATAAATTGTTACTCAGCATATTATAAAGTGATAGAGGAATCTGTCAAAAGATTGTGGGAAGGAGCGATTTCGGCATGCCCAATTTTAAGATTATCCAAGATATGCCTGACCAGGCTCGAATAAAAATTTTTGGGTCGGAAAATGATGCGCTAATTACAACAAATGGAGGATACCTGTCTGTCACTGCTCCGGTCGGCGGCCTTAGTATTACTGCACCAACGAGTGGTCTGCTTGTTACTGCTTCGCCAGATGGCTTGAGCGTGACTGGGCCTGTCAATGGTATAATCGTTACGGCACCGGCGTCCGGCCTCAGTGTTACTGCACCAACGAATGGTCTGCTTGTTACTGCTTCGCCAGATGGCTTGAGCGTGACTGGGCCTGTCAATGGTATAATCGTTACGGCACCGGCGTCCGGGCTCAGTGTTACCGCGCCAACGAATGGTCTGCTTGTTACTGCTTCGCCAGATGGCTTGAGCGTGACTGGGCCTGTCAATGGTATAATCGTTACGGCACCGGCATCCGGCCTCAGTGTTACCGCGCCAACGAATGGTCTGCTTGTTACTGCTTCGCCAGATGGCTTGAGCGTGACTGGACCTGTCAATGGTATTATCGTTACGGCACCGGCGTCCGGCCTCAGTGTAACACCACCAACCGGTGGACTGCTGATTACTAGCGAAGGATTATCTGTTATTTCTGCTCTGGCTACCACTGATGTAACGGAAGCCAAAATCGGCCTGGTTGATACGGCTGGCTCACCGTCCAACACGTATACAGTACTGAGTGTAGCAACCTATTCTTTCGGTCTAGTTAATGAATCCACGTCTGCAGCCAATGCTCAAGCAACTGCTCAATTGCAGCTCAGTCCTGATGGGGTGGTTTGGTTTAACGACAGTTCAGTAGTCACCTTGAGTCCAAGTAGCTCAACTGGGTTAGTATCTGATATTTTCCTAAAATATGCCAGGGTCTACTATGCAGCTGTTAATGCTGCCAGTGCTGTAGACCTCACCATCTTCTTCCAAGGACAATCGTAATACACCCTGTATTTTATCAAGTGCTGCTTTGTGAAATTTGTCTCTAACAAGTGGTTGGAGACAAATTTTTTACATAATAGAAAATATAATTAACTATGTTTATTATGATGGGTGGTATATGGTACATGAATTTTAGATAAAAAGAAGGGGGGGAGTAGGTGTGACGGGCGAGAGAGTGAAAACCATTAAGCCTCCTGTTAAAAATATATCTACAATTAATGGCAAATGTTCGCACCATCGATCGGCCAAAAGAATGCTATTCGTCGGCTGCAAGAGGCATATATATCAATCGCTTATTGAATTTGATATTGCTGCGTTACCGTCATTTCTGACCATTTTACGCGGAACACTGAATGTTTTTCTGTTTGAGAATAATTGTTCCCAAATAGGAAATATCATTGATGTTCATCAAGTACTTTCACCGTGGTGTAAAAGGAAAAACACGCTGATTAAAAATGCACCGGTGACCAGCGTGGCTGTTGGCAATAGGAACGGCTGCTTCTTAAGTTTTGACATTACATCCCTGATTGTGGATTGGTATACAGGTGGCAGTGCGAACCTGGGAGTACTTTTGAAATTAAGAGACCAACAAAGGCCTGGTTTGCTAGGCTTTTGCAGTAATAGAGCCTTTAACTCGCGGTGCTGGCCATTTTTAGAAGTGACATTTTTAGAACCGCTACCCAATGATAACTGCTGTGAAATGCTGGATATGGATGAAGGCGTCACCACCAGCGAATTTGTTCGAACTACAACGATGCTAAATGTTCAACGTTTTAATTACACGTATTATATCATCAATACCGGTACATATAGCGCTAGTGTTTCCCTTGAGCTCAGCCCGGACGGCATAAACTGGATTACCGACGAACCGCTGCGGGTCATTTCGCCTGGGGTAATGTTGCCATTTGTCCCCAATGTAATTGCCAGATTTGCTCGCCTGGCCTTTCAATCCACCGTGCCTGATCAGAGTACTTTACTGGATATACGAGTAAGAGGTTACTCCTCTTAAGGAGGATTTTTGTCTGAACCGCAGTCATAAAAATGGGAAAGCCGGAAAAGTGCTGGAAGTCCCATCAAACGTGGCAGTTTGAAGCTGTGAATAAATAGGTAAACTATGGAAAGGGAAAATATGGTTTACCTATTTATTATGTAGGAGTAAAGGCAAAGGGACGGTTCTATTGCTTATTAAGGTTTTCTGGCTCATTAGGCGGGCTCGGAGATAGTGAATTGTCTTGCTAAATAATTATAAAAGACATTTCGCCGTTTAACCCGATACGTAGACCCCGATTAATCTTAACTGCATGAATTGAGCCATTGCAGACTTCGCAGAAAAAACTAGAATATCATGCAGCATAGTGGCAAAATGTTGACAATCTAGTAACATCCCCCAAGCCTTGCAGGAGTTTTGTATTTTAATGGTAAATAGGATGGAAATATGGGAATTGTTTTTAAAAGAAATTTACGATCGTAAATTTATAACATGAGACAAAACGAGGGGGAGTGACTCAAAAAGAACCGTTTCCGCGAATATTACTAGCTATCGTGCCGAAGTGGTGTTTATAAAACCCACGACAGAAGGGTACAATAGCGATATAAAAACAGTAGGTGATGACCAGTCGGGATTGGAGGGGGAAGGACGAAGAGGTTTGCTAATCGATAGGAATGTCACTGAAGATAAACTGAAAAACAATAGGCTTACAAAAAACGTAGGGCGAGGGTATTTTACGCAGGAACGCCTCAATCAAATGTGGAAAGGAATGAAAATATAAATGTGGTTCTCAAAATCGACGGAAGAAATTATTCATGAACTTAGTGTTAACCCAGAAACTGGTCTGTCTACAGCAGAAGCGCAAGCCAGGCTTGAAAAGTATGGTCAAAATAAGTTAAAAGGCAAGCCAAAGAAAAGCACGCTCGAACTATTCTTTGCACAACTACAGGACATGTTAATCTATGTCTTATTGGGCGCGGCGGTTATCACTATAGCGGTAGGAGAATGGGTAGACGCCATTATTATCCTGATGGTAGTATTCCTGAATGCAACTATCGGGGTCATCCAAGAAAGCAAAGCGGAAAAGGCAATAGAAGCACTTGAGAAAATGACTACTCCACGATCGTTGGTAAGACGTGACGGGGAAGTAAGGGAAATCAATTCGGAAGATGTAGTAGCAGGAGATATTGTAATCCTCGATGCAGGCAGATATGTACCTGCTGACCTTAGACTAATCGAAAGTGCAAATCTACAAATCGAAGAATCGGCCCTGACAGGTGAATCACTTCCTACTGAGAAAAATGCAAAAGACCTGCACGAAGACCCTAAGACACCTATTGGCGAAAAATCGAATATGGCATTCATGTCAACATTAGCTACCTATGGCAGAGGGGAAGGCGTTGTCATAGCAACTGCCATGGAAACGGAAATTGGCAAGATTGCCACAATATTGGATGAAGATATCGACTCGATGACTCCGCTGCAAAAGCGGCTCGAAGAACTTGGAAAGACGTTGGGGTACATTGCTATAGCTATAACAGTAGTGATGTTGGTCATAGCACTAGTCCAAGATAGACCTTTATTTGAGATGTTCTTAACAGCCATTAGTTTAGCTGTTGCCGCGATTCCTGAGGGACTGCCGGCTATAGTCGCCATCGTACTGGCGCTTGGTGTGACAAGAATGTCCAGGATAAACGCTATAGTTAGGAAGCTTCCTGCGGTTGAAACACTTGGTTCAGTAAACATCATCTGCTCAGATAAAACCGGGACGCTTACTCAGAACAAGATGACAGTTGTAAAATTTTATACTGCAGGCAATTTGACAACTGTCGCGACAGAAGGAAGGTCGTTTGCCGCAAAGAACACAGACGAGAAAGAATTGATTAGATCCTTTGTTCTCTGTTCAGATGCAACTTATGAAAATGGAAAAAGTACAGGCGATCCTACTGAAGTTGCTTTAGTTGTGCTTGCCGAAAAATATGACATGGAAAGAAGAAAGTTGCATAAAGAACATAAACGGGTGGGTGAAAAGCCCTTTGATTCAGATCGAAAATTGATGTCTACCCTTAACCAAGATGAAAATGGATATAGAGTACATACCAAAGGCGCACTTGATAATATTCTAAAGATATCCTCGACTGCCTTGGTGGATGGTAAAGTTGTTTCATTAACTGAAGAAATGAAAGAAGATTACCTAAAAGTAGCGGAAAAAATGTCGGACGATGCGTTAAGAGTTCTAGGCGCAGCATTTAAAGATACGAATAGCATTATTAATTCGGAAGAAATGGAAGAAGACTTAACCGTTGTCGGTTTAGTCGGTATGATCGATCCGCCTAGGTTAGAAGTCAAGGACTCGATAGCAAAAGCCAAGGGCGCCGGCATTACTCCAGTTATGATTACCGGTGATCATAAGAATACGGCGGTTGCCATTGCGAAGGAACTAGGAATTGCAAGCTCGCTGGAGCAGAGTATTACCGGTAGCGAAATAGATGAATTATCAGAAGAGGAATTCTTAAGAAAAATCAAGAATTATCGAGTATTTGCCCGCGTATCGCCAGAGCACAAGGTTAAGATAGTGAAAGCATTTCAGTTCCATGGGAATATCGTATCTATGACCGGTGACGGAGTGAACGACGCCCCTGCATTAAAAATCGCCGATATCGGCGTTGCAATGGGCATTACAGGCACTGACGTATCGAAAGGCGCGAGTGACATGATACTTACAGATGATAACTTTACAACGATTGTCCATGCGATAGAAGAAGGAAGAAATATATACAATAATATTAAAAAATCGGTAATATTCCTGCTTTCCTGTAATTTAGGCGAAGTTGTGGCTATATTTCTAGCTGTGTTGTTCAACTGGCCATTGCCGCTGCTGGCTACTCAAATACTTTGGATCAATCTGATTACTGACTCATTTCCGGCAATTGCACTCGGCATAGATCCTGGCGATAAGGATGTTATGAGTAAACAACCAAGAAAACCTAAAGATAGTTTCTTTGCCCACGGCGCTGGACAAAGGGCAATAATTGGTGGTACATTAATTGGTATTTTGACGTTGGTGGCCTTCTATTTTGGATTAGCTGAATTTGGCTATAGCTTAAACTCCAAGGATATACCGGAACATGTAATAACAAATGCTAGAACAATGGCATTCGTAGTTCTTGCCGGCGCGCAGTTATTTTTCTCCTTTTCAATGCGAAGCATGCACAAATCCGTATTCCGAATTGGCTTATTCTCTAATATGTACTTGGTCGGCGCGGTGATACTTGGATTCATTCTACAGTTAGGAGTAATTACAATACCTGCTTTGTCAAATGCATTTAAGGTGCAGAATCTATCGCTATACGACTGGGGGCTGGTAATGCTCTTTAGTATCGTCCCATTCATAGTAAACGAAGTATCTAAATCATTCATGAAAGAATCAGAAATCTAACACTATCGTCCCCTTATCCGTATTAAGATTATGGATTAAAGCATGACAATTCACTTCTCAGAAGAAATAACATTAGCAATATGGAAAGGAGTTTTTAAATTTGAAGACAATCGCAGTATTAACTGGCGGCGGGGATTGCCCAGGATTAAATGCGGTCATAAGAGCGGTTTACAAGACTGCACATTCAAATGGGATAGAAGTCTATGGGGTGAAAAATGGGTTTAAAGGTTTAGTTGAAGATGATCTATCTTTACTTGGTTCTGAAAATGTTTCTGGTATATTACCTCGCGGAGGAACAATGCTAGGGACTACAAATAGAGATAATCCTTTTAAATATCAATGCATTGATCGTGGAGAACTTGTTTACAAGGATATGTCACAGCGAATTTTATTCAATCTCAAAGAGCGAGATATAGAAGCATTAATTGTAATTGGCGGTGATGGTACACTTAAGATTGCAAGTGAAATTGCAGAATTTGGGTTTCCTGTAGTCGGCGTTCCAAAATCAATTGATAATGATTTACCTAAAACAGAGAGAACCTTTGGTTTTGACACAGCCGTTAGCATTGCGACAGAAGCGTTAGATAAATTGCATACAACAGCCGAGTCCCATCATAGGGTAATGGTACTAGAAGTCATGGGACGCTATGCAGGGTGGATTGCTCTCCATAGTGGTATTGCTGGTGGAGCGGATTGCATTATAATTCCTGAGATTCCTTTTAAGTGGGATTCGATTACAGACAAAATTAAGCTCAGACAACAAAAAGGGACTATGTTCAGTATTATTGTAGTGGCCGAAGGAGCTAAACCCATTAATGGAGAGATATCAGTAGCAAGGTTAGTAAATAATTGTCCTGAAACAATACGGCTAGGCGGCATAGGCGATAAAGTTGCTCACGAGTTAGAAAATTTACTAGGGGTGGAATGTCGATCTACAGTATTAGGCCATCTTCAACGTGGTGGTAGTCCGACTGCGTATGATCGGATATTGTCTACCAGGTATGGTGAGGCTGCAGTCAATGCAATCATTAATAAAAAATTCAAGACAATGGTGGCATTACAAAATAACGAAATTGTCCCAGTCAATTTAATTGATGTTGTTGGAACCCCATATTTAGTTCCAGCAACACATGATTTGATTAAAACTGGACGCTCTCTTGGAATTTCTTTTGGCGACTAAATGAGGAAGAAAAAGATAATCAAAAAATCAATATATACGACCAACTCCTGCAAAGCAAACTGGCCTTACAGGACAAAAAAACATCCCCTTGTCTTCTATAATTCAGGCCAGTCGGACAAATATTTAATACTATTTTCAGCCATAATAGGTTGGGAGGGGATATATTGTTTGACAGAATTCTTGATATTTTAAGCAGCCTTGGATTGACAGGGGTATTTGCAGGAGTCTTTTTGGAAGCAATAGGACTACCGTTTCCAGGCAGCGTGTTAGTTGCTTTGGCAGGTTTTTTGTCAAAGCAAGGAGAGTTTAATATGATAATAGCCTGGTTGGTATCTTTGCTAGGATACATGCTGGGATCAATTTCTGCCTTTATGCTAGGACGTTGTATTGGAGAGCCATTTATAAAGAGATGGGGAAGATATATTAGACTAACCCCGGAACGTATTAGAAAGGCACAGGAGCTTCTGCAAAAGTCCGCCCCGGCTTATGTTATCGGTGCTCGCTTTCTACCAACAATAGGTAACGTTACTCCCTACGTAGCCGGCATTAGCGGTATTTCTATTGGTAAATTTCTTATCTACGATATGGTGCACGCGGCTCTGTGGCTAACCATCTTTTTGAGTGTCGGGGCTGTACTAGGCAGTGAATGGCATACGATGGTAGAAAACCCTCGGCTTAAGTGGGGTGCCATTGGAGGCGGTTTATTGCTATTAGCTTATGTGTTTAGGGATTTGTTTCCTATACGTAGTAAAAATAAGGTATAAATGTAGAGGGATGAGACCAACAACCAACATATAGCGACAAACTCCTGCAAAAATCAAGCCTAGCCATGCAGGAATTTGTAAGCCCGTCCCCATGACGCGATATTGGTGCCATGTTCGTAATAGACACCCAAGTGTTAGAATGCTCTCGACTTGGTGGCGTAGTTTAGTGCTGGATTATGGTAATTTATAAAATTATAGCATTAAATATGACAGGTGTTTGTCATATTTAATGCTATAATTAATTTGGGTGATAAAAGATGAAAAGCAACCGATTATTTGAAATCACAACCATATTGCTTAATAAGGGAACGATTACCGCCAGAGAACTTGCTGGACGTTTTGGTGTTTCCACACGGACAATTTATCGGGATATTGATGCGCTCTCTTCGGCAGGTATACCTGTGTATATGAATAAGGGCAATGGCGGCGGCATACATCTGCTTGAAAACTATATATTAAACAGAGCTATTTTTTCAGACCGGGAAAGCGAAAACCTATTGCTGGCGGTCAAAACTTTACAGGCAACCCAATACCCGGAACTGGATATTGCCCTTGAAAAAATGGGGGCACTATTCAAAAATGCTTCAAATCATGACTGGGTAGAAGTAGATTTTTCTTCCTGGGCAAGTTTACCCAATGAAGAAAATAAGTTTAACGACATAAAACGGGCCATGTTAGAACAAAATATTATTCAGTTTGACTATGTAAACGGGGAAGGTCATCGCAGTAGTCGTTTAGCGGAACCAGAAAAACTTATTTTTAAAAACAATGCTTGGTATCTATTAGCTTTCTGTCGGCGACGTCAGAGACACAGAACTTTTCGAATATCCAGACTAAAACAGTTAGATGTCTTAGCGGAAAAGTTTGAAAAAAAAGTATTGCCAAGACCAATAAAGGAAGAATGGTATTCCGAGCAGCCGTTAATTGCTTTGAAGCTTCGTTTTAAAGCTCAGGTCATCAATCGATTATATGATTATTTTGATGATTCATTTCTTATCCCAAACGACGACGGCAGTCTTACCTTAGAGGTAGAGTTTCCTGAAGGAGAATGGCTTTACAGTTATATTCTATCTTTTAGCAGTTTGGTGGAGGTACTAGAACCAGAATATATGCGTAACATGATTGCGCAGAGAATAAGACAAGCATTAAAGATTTATGAATCTTGATTTGAATATGACATACTGTTGTCTTTTCGCACCAGAAAATGATTTATATTGCGAAAGGGATAAAGTGAGGCATCAATGTGGATAATAAAGGAAATGAATATAGTAACGAGGTGATGTAAATGAAAAAATATGTCTTTGGTTTTATGCTTATTTGCGTCATAGTTACTATATGTTTTTTATCTGTGTCGAAATTGGTGGATATAGGTTATGGTACTGATGTAGGTCAGATCATGCATGTGGTTACAGCAGATATGAAGCATGAGCATACGATTTCGTGGAAGACAGCAAAGTTTGGTG
>JARBUM010000016.1 GCA_029239675.1 Pelosinus sp.
ATAAAGGCTTCTCAGCCGAGGAAAAGGACGTTTTCCTGAGACTATTGAAGAGACTAAATAATAATTTTGACAAATGAAGATATAAAAATCAAGTAAACTCCAGCAAAGTAATAAAACTTTGCTGGAGTTTATTTTAGATAGCACTTAAGAGGGACTGCCCACAGCCGAAAATACAACATTAGGCTTGGTTTTCGATAATACTTCCGTCAACACCGATGATAACAAAGTCGAAAGGAATGGACTTGCCGCTGTTGACCAACGCTTCGCGCGCAGCATTGACTAACCCGCTGCAACAAGGTTTCTCCATCCGCAGCACAGTGATCCTACTAATGTTATTTGATTGGAAGATTTCCTTTAATTTTTCAGCATAATTGCCATCGTCGAGCTTTGGACAGCCAATTATAGTAATTTTACCACGCATAAAATCATTGTGAATGGTAGCATATGCGTACGCCGTACAATCTGCTGCAATCAACAGATGAGCATTGTCAAAATAACTGGCAGTTGTAGGAATGAGTTTTATTTGGCAAGGCCATTGCTGTAATTGAGATTCGGTAGATTCTGTTTGCATTGAAGGTTGTTTTTTTACCTCTGCTCTTTCAATTAAATTAGAGTGATTTCCTGGGCAACGAGAAGTTGAGCTTGCTGAAACATTTATTACGTTATTTACGAGGTTTTGCTCTTCCAAAGTAATTGCACCATTTGGGCATACTGGTAAGCAAATTCCCAGGCCATCGCATTGTGAAGCTGAAATTAATTTCGCTTTACCCCCAACTAACTGTAAAGCCCCTTCATGACAGGCTTGGGTGCAAAGCCCGCATCCGGTACACTTTTCTTCGTCGATTTTACTAATTTTTCGAAGCTGCATATAGTTCCTCCTAATCGATATCATTTGTATTCTTGTCTTTAACTGTAATATAATATAAATAAAAAATCGGTAGCTATAGCTACCTAAAACGAGGTAGGTGCCCTGTGGATGCAAATATAATAAAGTTTTTACGTTCATCGCCTATTTTTCAGGGCATTTCCCCGGATGCATTAGATACCATGCTGGATTGCCTAAAGCCCAAAATATCCAATTATAAAAAGAACAGCTACATTGCCGTTGAAGGTGAGCCTTATACTGGTTTAGGTATTTTGTTATCAGGTGAGGCATCGGTAATGAAAGAAGGTGCGTCAGGTAGCCGCATTATTATGGCAGTGATTGGTCCAGGGGACTTATTTGGAGAAATGATTGCTTTCTCGCCCAAACAAGACTGGCCAGCCTCTGTACTCGCACAGACACCTTGCTCTGTGATGTTCCTATCTCCTGAGAAAATAATTGGTGAATGCACGAACGCCTGTGCAAGCAACAAACTACTTATCAAAAATATGTTGGCAATTTTATCAACTAAAGCACTTATGCTGAACCAAAGAGTTGAGTATCTTGCCATCAAAGGTATGCGGGAAAAAATAAGTGTCTATTTGCTTGAGCAATACAAGATAAACAAGAAAAATACCTTTACTCTGCCCTTGAAACGCAATGAATTAGCTGATTTTCTCAATGTTTCCCGAACGGCTCTCTCTCGGGAGCTAGGACGTATGCGCGACGAGGGGATTATCGAATTTTATCGAACTTCGGTTAAAATTAATAATCTGAACGTGCTGAGAAAAGGCGCAGAATAGGGTGAGATACAATTATAAACGGCCTTTTCGTTTATAAGCGTCCTTCATATTAATAATGTGAATCTCAATGAGCATTGATCTAGTACTTAAATGTCATCTAGTGGATTGTTTAGTTCTAATAAAGGTTACTTTAACCATGATAAGGGAGGAAACAAAGATGTCTTTGCCATTACGTATCATTTTTGACTTTTCGTGTCCATATTGTTATGTTGCATGGGGATCTGTTCAAAAATTAAAAGAAAAAATATCCATGGAGGATGAGTGGGTAGGCTGGGAGATCCATCCTGATCTTCCCAAGAAGGGGCGAACCATTCAGGAGGTAATCCCTGGTATTCGTTTAGATGAAAGCCAGCAGGCGCTAAATGAGCTTGGTGCACCTGTAGGCCTTGTTCCTGGGAATAAGCAGCTTGTTCCCAATACGCGTCTGGCTTTGCAGGGACTGGAGTTTTCTCGTGATCATGGCAAAATGCAAGAATGGGTCGCTGAGGTTTATAAGGCAAGCTTTGTGCTGGACAAGAATATTGGTGAGATGGATATCTTGGTTGGGATCGCTGATCAGATTGGCTTGGATACAGCAGCATTCCAGCAAGCCTTAGCAAGTGATCTCTATCTTGAAACTTTACTAAAGAATGACCGAGAATGTATGGAAAAACAGTTGCAATGGGTTCCTACTATTTTTGTTGGGCAAGAGAAAGTATTTGAAGGTGCTGTTACTTACGAAGTCTTTGAAAAGACACTAGTAGCCTTGGATAAGCCCTAGGGATTTTTAAGTAGGAATTATTTGCAGGAGTATGTATTTTAACAGCAAAGAATATAATAAAAAAGTAATAACTTGGGGAGCGTGAATCCATGCTAATTGTAATAGCAAGAATGACAGTGAAAACAGGGAAAAAGGCTGAAATATTTGCCTTGGCCCAAGATTTGATAACAGCCACTCGTGCAGAAGAAAAATGTTTAAGTTATGAGCTGCTGGATGATCCATATGATGGAAATAGTTGCGTTTTTGTCGAGAAGTGGACAGACAAAGAGGCTCTTGTACAGCATCTTCAGACACCTCATATTAATGATTGGCGGCAAAAATCAGAAAATCTATTAGCAGGAAAAACGACTATTGAGCTTTATCAGTCAGAAGAAACCACTTTCTGACGAAACACATACTATGTATGTGAGCAAAGCAGAAATGATATCATCACGGAATCAACTATAGTTATGAATACAAAAACGAGGGTGAAGTATGAAAATTGCTATATTAGTCAGGGAAGAGACCATGAAGCGTTGTACTGGTAAAGGCTGTCTTAACGCTTTTTTTCAGAGAAAGGACGCTTTTGAGAGATACGAGGATACGATTGAACTTGTAACTTTTTCTCACGCTGACGGCGATATTGATCATAAGATTGAGACGATGATAAAAAACGGTGTGGATGTGGTGCATTTGTCTACCTGTATGCGGGGGAAAGCAGCAAATTATGAAGCATTGGCAAAACGTCTTGGTGAACATTTCGATGTTGTTGGATATACCCATGGATCAAAGGAAGGCAAGGGGCAAGATACAATCATCATTAATAAGAGTTGTTGTTAAAGTAAAAAATGGAGTTACCCCTTAGTAAAACATGGATTAGGCCAGTAAAAAATAAAAGGACAAGTCTCTTGTTTTGAAAAGCAAGAAACCTGTCCTTTTGTCTAATCCTTATTTATCAGCAAGCAGAATTCAAAGATGAATCGTGTTCCTTTTAGATTGCCCCAAGTTCATATTATTAACTCAATAGAACTCTTTATGAAACCTGTTTAATGTAAAAGATCCCACAATTGTTTTCCTATTAATAATGTTGTTACAGCTATAAACAGTGGTTTAACATAAGCAGCACCTTTGGTAATCGCAAACTTGGAACCCACAATAGCACCGATAATCATTGCAATGCCCATGCTAAAACCATAGACATAATTGACTGAACCAGCTAAGAGAAAAGTCGCCACTGCACCCAGATTGCTCGCTAAATTGAGCGCCTTGGCATTTCCTGCTGCTACCACAAAATCAAAACCAAGCATCAAAAATACAAAGATTAGAAATGATCCTGCTCCCGGGCCGAAAAAACCGTCATAAAAACCCAGCACAAAAGCAGCACACCCTCCTAAGATACCGACTCTTTTATTAATACCTTTATAAGTAGACGTATCGCCCCAATCCTTCTTGAAAACCGTGTAAATAGCAACTAAAACCAGCATGACCACAACTAATGGTTTCAAAAATTCAGGAGGAATCAGCCTTACCGTATACGCTCCCAGTATGGAGCCAATTAAAGACAAGGGAAAAAGATATTTAACTAATCCAAGATCCATCTTTCCTGAACGCAAAAAGGAGATACTGCTTGTACTGGAACAGCATATAGAAGCAAGTTTGTTAGTCCCTAATACAACACTGGGAGGCAATCCTGTCATGAGCAATGCTGGCATGGAAATTAAACCGCCACCACCAACAACAGAGTCTATAAAAGCAGCAATAAAACCTGCTCCCAATAAAAAACTAAGCATTTCCATACTAAGATGATCCATAATGATTACCCTCCTATTTTACCAATCGTAGATGTTTTTAATATTTTTTTAGATTTACAGATATTGCACAAAATTTTGAATGATAATTACTTACTTTTGCTGCGTTTTAATAGTGCCGTTGCAAGTCTTATTTTATTCTGCAGACACTTATTCGTGCCGTCCCTTGAATTTATTATAGACAGTGCTTATACTTAAAGTAAAACAAATTAAATTCATTAATAATATGCAAAATCTTAATATTTAAATAGAGGGGCAATCATAATGAATATTGATGACATTCAAGCATTTTTAGCGGTTGTCTCTAATCAGAGTTTGACAAAGGCTGCTGAAATGCTTCACTTATCCCAGTCTTCTGTAAGTCACCGCCTTAAGAATCTCGAACAAGAACTTGACCTAGTTCTTGTTCAACGAGGAAAAGGATTAAAAACGATTGCGCTTACTCCTGCTGGTGAAGATTTTATTCTAGTTGCTGAAAAATGGATTCAGTTGTTACTAGAAACCCAATCATTAAAATCACGTACTAGATTGTCTTTGTCAATTGGTGCAGTTGATAGTGTAAATACCTACTTGCTGCCGAATCTTTATCAGCAGATAATCTGTCAACATCCTACCATGCGCTTACATATCTATACCCAAAATTCAACGGATCTTTATGACTTAATTGAACAAAGGGCAATCGATATTGCTTTTGTTTTACATGAGAGAATTATAAAAAATATCGAGGTATCTCCATTCTTTGCCGAGCCGATGGTCGTCATTCGCTTAGCCTTGCCGGAGCACCTAGCTGTTCCAAACATTCATCCACAGCAACTAAATCCCCAGGATGAATTGTACCATGACTGGTTTCCAGCCTATCAAATTTGGCACAACAAATGGTGGGATCCTTTTCAATCATCTCATATTCAGGTAAGCAACGGCCCCATGGTTTTACCTCTGCTTCGAACACGAAAACAATGGGCAATTGTTCCCTTGTCGATCGCTCAATCCAAGGCAACAACTAATCAGTATACCATTCAAAAACTGATTGATCCTCCGCCTGACCGAATCTGTTATAAACTGACCCATAAATTTGCTAAGTCCAGAACAAAAGAAGCAGAGGCCATTTTTGATACTTTTGCTGCAGAACTTCTCGAACAAATTGATTATCTAACAAAATATAGTTGATATTTCCAAAAGCTCAATGGGGGAGATTGTAGCAATATAAATAAAGAATAAACGTATAAGGAGGAAATTAAAATGAAAATTGGTGTTATTGGCGCAAGTGGTAAAGCTGGAAGTCTAATCGTAAAGGAAGCTGTTACTAGAGGGCATGATGTAACGGCTATTGTTAGAAAGGATTACAAGAATACAGAGCAAAATGTGAAAGTATTAAAGAAAGATGTTTTCGATTTATCCACTGAAGATATAAAGGGATTGGATGTTATTGTAAATGCATTCGGAGCAGCCCCAGGTCAAGAACATCTTCATGTGGAGGCAGGCAGAAGGCTAATTGATACTCTGAAGAAAACACCTAATACAAGATTAGTTGTTGTTGGAGGGGCTGGGAGTTTATTTGTGAATGAGGAAAAGACAATACGTCTTATGGATACAAAAGAATTTCCTGCAGAATATAAGGCAACAGCACAGAATCAAGGTGAAAATCTTAAAGATCTCCAAAAAGCTAGCAATGTAAAGTGGACATTTATTAGTCCGGCCATTTTCTTTAATCCGGCAGGGAAAAGAACCGGTTCTTATAAGCTAGGTAACGACAATGTTACATTGAATGCTAAAGGTGAAAGCTATATCAGCTATGCAGACTATGCTATTGCTATGTTAGATGAGATCGAAAATCCAAAACATATAAATCAAAGATTTACTGTAGTAGCTGAAGCGGAATAACAGAAAAAAGCTAAGAAAATTTGGGACGGTTTATGCTCGCCTAGACGTATGTCTAGGCGAATTTTTTATGCTATAGAAATAGTCAATTGAGGTTCTTCTTGCAGGAATAGGCATAAATAAGATCTTATGCCTATAAAAAATATAGAATAAATGTAAAAAAAAGTAAAACAGGAAGGATATTCTAAAAAATCAGAGAATTCAATAAACAAAACATAAGTAGAGTGAGATTCTACGAGTGTTTGTTATTTAATGTGGGAGTAGGCTGTATATAATGATAATCAGAAAGGCAAAAGAATTACAGCTAGTCCTGTATGTAGATAGGGAGGTGAAATGACTTTAGAATATTACCGGTGGTATAACTAAATAGAAAAGGGAGGATAAAAAATGGATGCATTAATTGCAGCGTTGCCATTATTTGTTTTTATGATTGGACTGCCAGTATTGATGAAGCCTGCTGTTAAAGTAGCTCCAGTAGCCTGGGTAGTTACTATCTTATTGGCTATATTTTACTTTGGATTCCCAGCCCAGGTGACTTTATTAGCCGCTGTACAGGGGGCTATAACCGGTATTTTTCCTATTATGTATATCCCATTCGGTGCTATTGTTGTTTATAATGTATTGAAATCAACTGGGTGGATGGATAAGATGCAGAATGCTATGGGATCACTGACGTGCGACCGTCGGGCTCAGGCACTACTCATCGGTTTTGGCTTCAGTGCTTTCTTAGAAGGTATTTGTGGTTTCGGTGCACCGGTTGCTATTCCAGCTAGTATCTTGGTTGGATTAGGTTATGATCCCATGATGGCGGCCTTGGTCTGCCTGATCGCAAATACTGGTCCAGTACCTTTTGGATCTTTGGCGATTCCTACGGATGTTTTGGCTTTGACGACTCAATTGGACTTTATGAAGTTATCGCAAATGACTGGACGGCTAATGGCACCACTGGCATTTATCATGTCTTTCGCCACCGTTTTCGTTATGTCCGGACTAAAAGGAATGACTGGCATAATACCTGCTATAGTAATCACAGGTCTTAGCTTTTCTATAGTAGAATTTGCAGTTAGTAATCTCCTTGGTGCAACCTTAGCAAGTATACTAGGAGCCCTTGTTTGTCTGGGTTGTCTGTCTGTCTATCTATATAATCAGAGGGTAGATGGATACTGGGTATTTCCTGGAGAAAAGAACCCTGGTGTTTGTAATACAAAAGATATTAATTTTAAGGAATTGGCAATGTCCTGGTTACCCTATATTCTTCTCGCCCTAATCGTTATTGCCTTTAATCTTCCATCGACCAGACCCATATTCGCTGGCAAGGTACCTGGCTCGGAGTGGTTACTGATTAAGAGTTATATTTACAACCCGAATAAGATCTATGCTTTTACCTGGTTGCAAAGTCCTGGAACCATTATGCTTATTGCTGGATTGATTTCTTTCCGATTCATGAACATTCGGTTTAGTGAATTTAGCAAACAATTTAGCTTGACCTTCAAACAAATGGTGCCAGCTTTTATTACCGTAGCTTGTATTCTTTCTATTTCTGAAGTGATGAACATGGCGTTGCCTATTATTGATGTTAAGACAAAACTTACAGTTTGGGCTAGTTCTACGGGTGCTGCCCAACCATCCATGATTGCCATTATGGCTAAAAGTCTAGTAGCTACTGTGGATCAGCAACTTATGCCTTTCCTCAGTCCGATGATCGGTGCTTTAGGAGTATTTATTACTGGTAGTAATACATCGGCCAATGCATTATTTGGTAATCTACAAGCCCTTACTGCACAAGGACTTGGAATATCCGATATATTGATAGCATCTGCTGGAAGTGCTGGAGCTTCTGCCGGTAAGATGATTTCACCCCAAAGTATTGTTATTGCAGCTACCGCTGTTGGTCTGCTGGGCAAAGAGGGTCTTATTATGCGCAGAACCATCAAATTTGCCATTCCCTATGTCCTTTTCCTTGGTTTCATGGTCTGGCTGTATAGCTTCGTATTTCCTGGATTGGTGCCCTAAGTTTTAAAGCAATAAGTGTTGATAGAACCAATTGCCCCTATAACCGATAAAAAACCTCCCACAACGGGGAGGTTTTCTATCGGTTATAGGGGCAATTTTTGATTTTTAGCGCGTCATCAGCAGGACGATAAAGGACGTTCCCCCTCCACGCCATTCAGTTGGTGTCAAACTGATTGACAAGAAAGCTAAGATAAGATAGAATCAATTCGATACTTATCGAATTGTAATATAATTAATTGCGGGGATGTAAAAATGGATACAAAAAAAATGGCAAAGATATTTAAAGCTCTTTCCAATCCCAATCGGTTAGAATTGTATTTAAAAATTGCCGAGGCGCACGAAGCCAGTTTCGAAACCGGCGGAGAATGTTCTGTCGCAGATATTATTAGTTGTTTAAATATTGGTGCTCCAACCATTTCGCATCATATAAAGGAGTTATCTAACGCAGATTTGATTACCACTGAAAAAAGGGGGAAATTTTTAATCTGCAGAGTAAATGAAAAAATGGTTACAGAAGTCAGTAAAATGCTAACGCTGCAGCAACCTGAATAATCTGTTGCTACTATGTTATTACGTTGATAGTAATTTTGAGGTCGTCGTCTTTTAAATTTTTTCTCGCACATTTCGAAAACTGTGAAATGGTAATAGTATTATGGCTAATTCAAGTCGATATAGACTGTTGAATTTTAGGAGGAATAGATGAAAACCTTTTATTTTTCGGCGACAGGGAACAGTTTGTATGTTGCAAAGAGAATCGGGGGAGAAGTATACTCAATTCCTCAGATGCTAAAGGAAGGAAAGAGTGAGTTTAAAGATGAGTGATTGGGTTCGTATTTCCCTGTTATGGATTCGGCCTCCCAAGAAGCGTAATGGACTTCATAGAGAAGTCCAAATTAAATGCTAAATACTTCTTTGCAATTATGACGTATGGCAATATAGCAGCCTCTGGTTTGAAGCACATAGAGGAAGTCGGGAGCAAAGCAGGCATTCAGTTCAACTATACAAATGAAATACTCATGATTGATAATTATCTGCCCCTATTCGATATAGAAGAACAGTTTAGAAAAGAGAGATCAAAAAGAATTGAAGAAAAATTGGATCAAGTAGTAAGTGATATTAGAAACGGACAAGCTAAGCTTACCAGAAAAGGATTTGTGTCAGATATCCTCTCTAGACCGATCAAGAAGCTCACCGCCAAATTTCACTATGATGAAGGGGATAAGTGGTTTATTGTCCAAGACAATTGTAATGGTTGCAAGGTATGTGAAAAAGTTTGTCCCAGGGACAATGTCAAAGTTGTAAGAAAGGCTGAATTTCTGCACAAATGTGAAGGATGCTTTGCATGCATTCACCATTGTCCTCAAAACGCAATATATTTAAAGCTTCAGAGAAGTAAAACTAGATTCATGAATCGGAATTTAACACTAAAGGAAATTATTGACGCGAATAATCAAAGCAATTCCTAGTCAAAAGCAATCACAAAGCGTGCGCTAAATAAAGTAGCGAGATACAGATTAGAGGTAACAACCCATTTGTTATCGCTGGGGATGCTGAATATTCCAGAATATATAATAGAGGAGTGTGATTATTTTGTTGTATAGAAAGTTTGGTAAGACACATGAAATGGTCTCAGCTTTAGGATTTGGCTGTATGAGGCTTCCGATTATTAATAACGATCCAACAAAAATTGATGAGGAGAAAGCAATTAGCATGATTCGGCATGCCATTGATTCAGGCGTAAATTATGTAGATACTGCTTACCCCTATCACGGTACCGGATTTACTCACGGCGGAGCAAGCGAGCCTTTTGTCGCTAAAGCTTTAAGAGACGGCTATAGAGAGAAAGTCAAGCTAGCGACGAAGCTACCTAGTTGGCTGATTAAAACGAGAGCTGATATGGATAATTACTTAGATGAGCAATTAAAACGCCTAGAAACAGATGCAATTGACTTTTATCTAGTGCACTCATTAAATAAGGTTGTTTGGCCCGTATTAAAAGAAGCCGGCATCAGTGAATTTTTAGATCAAGCGATCAAAGAGGGAAGAATCAAATATGCGGGATTTTCTTTTCATGATCAGATCGAACTTTTCAAGGAAATAGTAGATGATTATGATTGGTCATTCTGCCAAATTCAGTATAATTATTTGGATGAAGATTACCAGGCAGGTAAGGAAGGCTTGGAGTATGCAGCGAAGAAAGGTTTGGGCATTGCTATTATGGAACCATTACGAGGCGGTAATATTGTCAATCTGCCCAAGGATGCAAAGACTCTTATTGAACAAGCTGATGTAAAGCGAACGCCGGCAGAATGGGCTTTGCGATGGGTATGGAATCATCCGGAAGTATCCGTTGTATTAAGCGGTATGACGACTATGGATCATGTTACGGAAAATATAAAAGTGGCCCAAGAGGCGCAGGCCAATTCATTAACGGCAAAAGAAATAGGAATGATTGAAGACATAAAGAACCTTTTTAAAGAAAGAATTAAAGTGAATTGTACAGCCTGTGCATACTGCATGCCTTGTCCTGCAGGAGTCAATATTCCTTTATGCTTTTCAACATATAATGACTATTGGGTTTTTGATGCTACTCCTGCAGTAAAGCAAAGATATGAGACTGTATCTAAGATTTCAGCTCCTGCATCTAGATGCATAGAATGTGGTAAATGCGAAAAACATTGCCCACAAGGAATTGCAATTCGTGAAGAATTGAAGAATGTTAAAGAGATATTTGAAAAAGTTACATAAACATCATGCGGGATCCATTTTTCAAAGTGTCAATATAACGATGCCTTTATTATTGACAGAGTAGCTTTATTGCCTTTATAATGAATTATAAATCAATAAAGCCTCCTGCAAAGGGGAGTAGCTATTTACAGATAAGCCGTCAATACGGGTGCAGACTCCGGCTTTCTGGCAATGTAAGTTGTAAGCGAGACCTTTGTCTAAGGCAAGAGCGATCAAATCGCCTCTTCCCTTAGGCGAGGTCTTTTTTGATGCAAAAAGGAGGAATAGGAAATGGACTTTACTATTATAATTGAGTATGCTTGGATGTTCGTGATCCTCATCTTTTTAGAGGGGATTTTAGCGGCTGACAATGCCTGTGTTCTTGGGGTCATGGTTAAGCATCTGCCGGTTGAAGAACGCAAGCGGGCTCTCATGTATGGGTTGGCAGGTGCATTTGTTTTTCGGGCGGCATCCTTGTTCGCAATATCAATGTTGATTGAATGGTGGCAACTACAAGCGGTAGGGGCGTTCTATTTAATTTTCTTGAGCCTCAATCATGTGTATAAATCGGTTGTGTGTAAGAATGGATCACATTCTGAGTCGGTTGCTGCAGAAGGAGCAGGTTTCTGGAGAACTGTGATAAAAGTGGAAATCGCTGATATCGCTTTCGCAGCAGATTCTATTCTAGCCGCTGTTGCATTGGCAGTTAGTTTGCCAAGAACTTCATTGCCGAGCATTGGAGGACTTGATGGCGGACACTTCATGGTCGTTTTCGCTGGGGGATTCGTTGGTCTTGTGTTTATGCGTTTCGCCGCCCAGTGGTTTGTTACTATCCTGTTGCGTAAGCCAGGATTAGAAACGGCAGCGTATCTTTTGGTTGGCTGGGTAGGTGTCAAACTGGGGGTTTATACTCTGTCTCATCCAGGAGTCGCATGGTTAGACGCAGGGTTCTCTGGTTCAATGGAGTGGAAGTTTATTTTCTGGATCGTGTTTCTCCTGATTTGCCTCGGTGGTTGGTTCTTCTCAAAACCCGTAGATGTAAAAGACACGCCAAAATAACGCGGCTGCAGATTGTAAATGAGGACTCAGATGGAGATAACTCTCGTCTGGGTCCGCTTGTTTTCTGGTGGAATCCCCTAATTGATATTTTTTATTTGCTGCGTAATTCGACAAAGTTTGATCTAGTAATAAAGGTATAATTTAACAGGTACTAAACGATTGAATGGAGTGGAATTATGAAAAAATTATTTATCATCACAATTCTATGTTTTATTGTAATGTCAATGACTGCCATTGTGTCCGCCGAAGAAGCTGTTAAACCTCAAAAAACGTCTTATAATATTGCTATCGTCCCTTATATTAACTCCACAGAAGAAACCAAGGGCTATATACAAGAAATTATCGATAATAAATATACTGAACAATACTCGAACAAAAATTTTCAGATGATTCCCTTGGTAGATGTACAGAAGGCTTTAAATAGTACAGGCTATGATATTTCTAATAAGGAACTTGCTGAAAAAGATATTTTAGCTTCTGTCGCGAAAGAAACGAATGCAGATTATGTTATTGCTATGGAGATATCACAATTAATAACTACAAGGCATATGAGCTTTTTCCAGGCTAAAGTAGTATCAAAAGCAAAACTACGTTACAAATTGTACAACACCGAAAAGGATAAAGTAGTTTCTTTTCAAGTAACAGGACTGTCAGAAAATAAAACGGTGTTTGGTGATGTAGGATATAAAGATCCAATCACAAAAGCTCTAAACCAGGCAATGGATGACGCTAATGTGAAAATAAAGAGCAACTTATAATCGATTAACGAATCCCGGGTGGCAGAATTGCTGACCGGGATTTTCACTTGGAACAAGTAGAGGCAGCATACTTTCCTCGAAAATCTTCTGGAAATTAATCTTTTACAGAAATATTGAATCGATAGTTGAGCTAAATGATAAATCCTGCAAGAAATCTAACGAGAGAACTTGCAGGATTTTATTATTTTCAGGATAAATAGAGTGTTTAAGATGCCCTTACAAAATCCATGAGAATCGCACCCTGTGAAATCTTATGAGGAGGTAAAAGAATGAATGATCCAAAGATATATTGGAATAAAAAGTACACAGCCAGCTTTAATAAAAAAGTTAAATACGATCTATGGCTGGATAAATATGAAGGTATTTTAAATACTTCAAAAGATACTCCTATTGTGGATCTAGGCTGTGGGCTTGGCAATGACACATTGTACCTTGCTGAACGCGGATATAAGATTATTTCATGTGATTACTCGGAAGAAGCGTTAAAAAGGTTAGAACGTCTTATCGATAATCCTGTCACAAAAATTTTGGACATGAAAAATCCATTACCTTTTGAAAGTGAAAGTGTGAAAATAATTATCGCGGACCTGTCATTGCATTATTTCTCCTGGGTCGAGACTAAAGAGATAGTGAATGAAATAAAAAGAGTTTTAAAAGAAGATGGTTTTTTATTATTAAGAGTCAACTCGTTGAAGGATACCAATTATGGGGCTGGGCAAGGTATCTTAATAGAAAAAAATTACTATAATATAGATGGAAACTTAAAAAGATTTTTTGATAAAGAGCAGTTAGAAGAACTTTTTGTAGACTGGGAAGTTAATTACATATATGAATATGAAATGACCAGATATATTTATAGCAAAATTCTTTGGGAGATGGCTGTAAAGAAGGTGAGGGGCTAAGAAGACATTCCCAGGGGTGATGCTATGATTGATGACTTTAGTTAGCCATCCTTAAGTCTTTTGGTTAAGATTCTATTTTATCTGGTAGACTAGCATTGCCTGAGGAGATGTCGTTCTTTTGATTGGTGATATATACACCCAAAATGACGAATAATCCACCTAAAACAATAGATAGAGTAAGGACATCATCAAAAATCACTATGCCTGCTAGTGTAGCCATAATTGGATTGAAGTAGCTGAAGATTGCTGTTTTTACGGCACCGATCTTTGAGATTCCTAGATACCAGATAAAGTATGAATAGACAGAGCAAAAAATAGCCAAATACGCCGAGGCTAAAAGGGTAGCCCTGCTAACTGTGGGAAGTTGCTGCAGCAGCGTTGTTTCAGCAAATATGGTTGGAAAGAATGCAAATGGCAGCAATAAAATGGTTCCAAAAATGTGAATATAAGCCATTGCGATAAATGGACTATATTTTTCTAAGACTGATTTGCCTTTAAGAGTAAACCAGGCCCAAACTAATGCATTTAGGATCAGTAAACCGTCTCCTAAAAGTGTCTTTTGGTGAAATAGGTCGCCAAAGTGTCCTTGGCTTATGACTAGTAAAACCCCCATAAAAGCAATACATATTCCTAACCGACTACGAGAATTCACTTTTTCTTTTTTTGTAAGTATACAGAATAAGGCGGCAAAGACCGGAGTAGTTGCCATAATTAGGCCAGCATTTGTACTGGTCGTATATTGCAAACCTGTATAATGAATATAAAAAAAAGAAGTAATCGCAAAAAAGCCAAGCATGAAGAATTGAGGGAGATCTTTTTTATCAATACAACTCTTTCCCTTCTTAAGCAACAGAATAAGGATAAACGTCAAAGACGCAATTACAAAACGCAATATAACCAGGTTTAGAGGAAGAAGGTCTTGCATTCCAATCTTAGCTGCGACATATGATGTTCCAAGAAATATAGGTACAGTCATTAAAAGCAGATGGATGTTATGAAATTTTTTCCAAAGGGGAATTTTAGTACATGCTATGCCCCTCTTGACATTAAAGTTGTTGTAAATAGTAGTATGGTCATTCACTACAATCACTCCCAATCCTTAATAATAGTAATTTTTGCAGCATCTGAGTAAGTTCAATCGTTAGGAAATTTGATATGGCTTATTGTTGTTCTTACTTTATAACGCAACCAGCGCCCACAATCCGTCCAGATGGCAACGATCACAAAACCACCGATAAAGAGCCGCTCCCAGCTAAGTCCACTATAAAACTGATCAACGATTAGAAGTGCTACGACGATAACACATACAAAGCTACAAGCCCGCATTGCTTTCTCCTTTCAAGTAATCGATGTTTGTTTTTTTGGAAGAATAATAGAGTGCTAACCAGCAAGAAGAGAGGTAGCGCTCAATAGCCGCTTCATTATTTGTTGCAATTATAGCATGATGCAAACTATAATAAAATTACTAATAAAATATACGTTCTATATTGGGAAAGTATAGTAAGAGGTGTGCAAATGGACATTCGGGATATGAAGAACTTTTATGCCATTGTTGAGGAGGGAAATATCAGCAATGCAGCAAAGCGGCTTAATATAGCGCAGCCACCCCTTAGCAAGCAGATGAAACAGTTAGAAGATAATCTTGGAGTTCAATTGTTTGAGCGTGGCAGTCGTAGAATAAGGCTGACAGAAGCAGGGCAGTTATTACGGGAGCGGGTAGAGCAAATATTAGGGTTAGTCGATGGTACAATTAAAGAAATTACAGAATTGAATTCAGGTTTAGTCGGTACACTTTCAATAGGAACGGTGACTACATCGGGGGCTACATTACTGCCAAAGTTGCTTCATCAGTTTCATAATGTATACCCCGATGTTACATTCCAACTATGGGAAGGGGATGGCAATCGAATTTTAGATCTATTGAATAATAGAGTAATTGAGATTGGTATTATACGAGCTCCCTTTGATCCAGAGATTTATGAATCCATTACTCTGCCTGATGAGCCTTTAGTGATTGCTATGAAAAAGGATGGATGTCTTTGTGGCGAAGATCCTGCGAAAGTTCGGCTGATTGAACTTGCTAACCAACCGTTGATTGTTCCACTGAGGTGGAAAGCGATGTTCATAGAATGGTGCGAGAAAGTCGGATTTAAACCAAACATCGTATGTATAAGTGATGGGATTTTACTCAATATAATATGGACTAAGCTAGGAATTGGCATGGCCTTAGTACCGAAGTCTACCGAGGGACTCATTTTTGATTCAGAATTGACTTATAAAACCATCGTGGAGCCAGCCGTATCAACGCAAACGGTAATTGTCTGGGCGAGAAATCATAAGTTGTCTGCTAGCAGTAAGCACTTCTTGGATTTGTTAGAAGATATGATTATTAAGTAATGGGGTACAATCTTATTTATTATGCTGTAGAAATCGTTAAACTCAATCCTTTCGGGAAGTGAAGGATGTCTAAAGGGAATTATAGAAATGGTTTAATAATCCGATAAATATAGAGTAGTATAACAGAAGGTATTGTAATCTCTGTAATACTGAAAGGGAGATACTATGAGTATAATAAGAAAAATACGCAAAATCGTAACCGGTACAACTCAGTTTGACGGGGCGGGAGTGAAGCTGGTGCGAGTTATCGGCCATGATGATACGAAAGAGTTTGACCCTTTTCTGATGCTAGATGCTTTTGATTCTCGGGATTCTGCTGACTATACAAAAGGTTTTCCCTGGCATCCTCACCGGGGGATCGAAACTGTAACTTATTTGATTGCCGGTGACATTGAACATAGTGATAGTCTAGGGAATAAAGGGAGCATCCTGGACGGCTGCTGCCAGTGGATGACGGCGGGAAGCGGTATCCTTCATCAAGAAATGCCCCAGGCCTCGGAACGGATGTTAGGAGTTCAGCTCTGGCTGAATCTTCCTCGCAAAGATAAGATGACGCATCCCCAATATCGCGATATTACAGATTCGATGATTCCCAAGATACAAGAAGATGGCAGCAATGTTGGTATCATAGCCGGCCACTATAGGAACACACCAGGAGCGACACAGGGAGATTATGTAAAAGCATTAGTTTTGGATGTCCAGTTGGAACCGGGAAGCCAGTGGAATATACCAACAGATAAAGAGGCAACGCTGCTTATCTATATCGTCGAAGGAGCCGGTTATTTTGATAGCGATAGGAAAACAGTGATTGAAAGTCATAGAGCAGTGCTTTTTGATCAGGGTGATACCTTTGTTATCCAGGCGGCAGAACAAGGTATCCGCTTCCTGCTGTTCTCTGGATTGCCCCTCAAGGAGCCCATAGCGTGGGGTGGACCGATTGTCATGAATACGCGAGAAGAATTGCAGCAGGCTTTCCAGGAAATTGACAATGGAACTTTTATCAAGAAATAGTACAGCAGCTAAGGTATAATCAAAATAGCCCGGAAGTTTTCTTACAAAGAAAACTTCCGGGCTTATCATTTTAGGGTAATTATTCTTTTATGTTTAAGTTTAGGAGGGGACCTTTTTCTGTCCCATATTCAGGATAATATTTAAAATCACTGCTGTTAGTGCACCCGTTACAATTCCATTTTCAAAAAACATTTTCAATAATGGCGGAAATTTAATAAAAAGATTGGGTACGACAGTTACTCCTAAACCTAGAGCAACAGAGCAAGCAATAATGAGTAGGTTCTCGTTGCTGGAGAAATCAACCTTGCTGAGCATTTTGATTCCCGAGGCGACAACGATTCCAAACATAGCAATCATTGCTCCACCCAACACAGAATTAGGAATAATCATGGCTAAAGCTGCAAATTTAGGTATGAGACCTAGAAATATTAGCATGAAACCAGCAACAATCGTTACATTGGTCGTCTTGGAATGGGAAAGTTGTACCAGACCGACATTCTGGGAAAATGTTGTATAAGGAAAAGAGTTAAAAATGCCTCCCAGGATTACGGCAATTCCTTCAGCCCGATAGCCGCGAGTTAAGTCTGCTTCTGTTAGATCTTTTCCACAAATTTCACCTAGTGCCATGAAAACCCCTGTTGATTCAATCATACTCACGATAGCAACAACAATCATAGTGATAACTGCACTTGCTTCAAAAGTGGGCATTCCGAAGTAAAAGGGAGTGACCATATTAAACCATGAGGCTTGTGCAACACTACTAAAAGAAACATTACCCATGAGGGCTGCAGCAATCGTTCCGGCAATTAATCCTAGCAAAACGGAAATGGAGCGGATAAATCCTGTGGTGAAACGATTTAATAATATAATAAATAATAGCACGCCAAAGGCCAGCGCAAAATTGGCTATGGAACCAAAGTCCGCACTTCCTACACCGCCAGCCATATTATTAATGGCTACTGGAACCAATGTTATACCGATAATCGTAACGACTGAACCTGTCACAACAGGTGGGAAGAATCGAATTAGTTTTGAAAAGTAATTTGCTATTAGTACTACGAAAAGACCAGAGCATATAATGGATCCGTACATTGCTGTCATACCATACTGGCTCCCAATACTAATCATTGGAAAAACTGCTGTGAAAGTACAGCCGAGTACGACCGGCAAACCAATCCCACAGACAGGATTTCGCCATGCTTGCAATAAAGTGGCAAGCCCCGAAGTTAGTAAATCAGCCGCAATAATATAACCCATTTGTTCAAAGTTTAATTTAAGCGCACCGCCCACAATAAGTGGAACGATAATCGCACCAGCGTACATTGCAAGCACGTGCTGAGTGCCGAGCAGGCATGTTTTCCCCGCAGAGTTGTTCATAAATAATCCTCCTAATAATAATGATTATAAAAAATTAACTTGTCCATTTGAGAATGAACCGATTCGAGCTAAAGACTCAACACGATACCCGGCCTGTATTAACTTTTGAGCACCGGGCTGGAAGGCTTTTTCTATCACAATGCCGATGCCTATTACTTTTGCATTTGCCTGTTCAACAATAGTTGCTAAACCTGTGGCCGCTTCCCCGTTCGCTAAAAAGTCATCGATGATAAGCACATGATCGTCCTTCTGCAGAAAGCTCTTGGAGACAATGATGTCATTGCTTTCCCGTTTTGTAAAAGAATAGACTTTTGTACAGTACAAGGCCTCATTAGAAACCATGGATTTTTTCTTTCTGGCAAAAACCACTGGTACATTAAGAAACAATCCTGTCATTATCGATACCGCAATACCGGAGGCTTCAATCGTCAATATTTTCGTAATCGATTCTCCTTGAAAACGCTTAGCAAATTCCTCACCCATTTTTAGCATAAGTTGAGGGTCCATTTGTTGGTTTAAGAAGGAGTCAACTTTGAGTAATGAGTCATTTAAAACTTGGCCGTCAGACTGAATTCTTTTTTTTAATAAATCCATATAGCCTCCTTCGTTTTTTAGTTTGTACAGGAAAAAATAAAAAAAGTCCTGACAAGGAACCTTCGCTTTGTAGAAAATGAGCGAAAATTCCCCGTCAGGACTTTGATCCCTCGGGTGTAGTGTATTACCACCAGTATCATGGGGTTATGACCATTATTGGAATTTACAGTAAGAAATAAGCTTACTGTAAATTCCAATGCGTAAAACCCTAGATACACTTTCACTCGTAGACAGGCAATTTACGGCTGCCGGTAGAAACTTCTGGGCCATATCCCCAAAATTATACGAGACTATTTACATGTGGTTTAGAGCTTTTACAGTGATTTCAAACGGTTCCATTGATTTTTTTAGAGAGTTGTTCCAGGAAGCCCCGGCAGAAGAGACAGAAGCTATATTCTCTTATGATGTGTATAGGACTGATATGTCGCGAGCTCAAAAGCCTGAGCAGATTGATACGTTTGGGAGAACTATTGGCATGGAATAAAAGTAAGATAGTAGGACATTATAAGGAAGTAAAAGGATTTCGGTGATTGCCGAATCCTTTTTGCGTTTAGCAAAATGATACATTAAGAAGTTATGGGATTGGCGAAGCATTTAGAGGGTATCTACTTTTAATTCATCTGATATAATTTTAAGAGTGGCGATTTTAGTTGGTTTTTATTTTTAGATCAAGTAATAATAGCTAACGAAAGGTCGTTAAATAAGAGAAGGATATTTTCCGAAAAAAGCAAGGGAGAAAATATATAAGTAAACGAATCAAAGCAAAAGTATCCATAACAGCACAAGGAACTTGCCTTATGTGAGCTATCTCTTACTATGAAAAGGTGAGAATGGGTATTTGGTGCCCCAATTGAAATTTTATGAGATGGGTGGAAGATAAATATGAATATTGAAAAACCATTTTTTTTAGATATGCAAACTGAACGCCTTTTGCTTCGCAAATTAAAGATATCCGATGCACAAAGCTTATATGAGTATTGGTCAAATGAAGAAGTTACCAAGCATATGAATATTGCTCCATTTGAAAATATTAAACAAGCCGAAGAAATGATCATTTTATTACATTCGCTAGCAGAACAACAAAAAGCTTTTCGATGGAGTATAGTTTGCAAAAGAAGCAATCAAGTATTAGGCACTTGTGGCTTTAATACTTGGGATAAAGAAAATCGACGCGCAGAAATCGGATATGAATTAGGGAAACAACATTGGAGGCAGGGATTTATGCAGGAAGCATTGATAGGATTAATTTCTTATGGTTTTAGAGAGTTAAATTTCAACCGCGTTCAAGCACTTGTGGAACCTTCCAATATAGCATCCCGACAGCTTTTGATGAAAATAGGATTTCAAGAAGAAGGGGTGCTTAGGCAATATGAGCAAGTAAAAGGTGTTTTTATCGACCTAAGTATGTACTCCATATTAAGGCAAGATAAATTGCAGCCTAATAGGAGTTGTCTGTGTTAGTCAAAAGGTTAATTAAATTGGTATTGGTGTATAAATAGGTACTATAAAACGTTAAAGTGCCTACTTGTTACTTGAAGCTTTAGTGCCTATTATTATTGTATGAGAGTAGCTCGTTTAAATCCTAAAGAAGTAATCATTGCTTTAGGGAGCTAGTCATCTGCGTATAATTAAAAATATGGGAGGAATAAACTTGGAAGTACAAAATTGGCATAAAGAAACAATCGGGAAAAAGGTAGTGGATGCCTTAATCAAAAATGAATTTGACGCCGTATATTTTTCCACTACTGGGGAGGCAGCAACCTTTATTCTAGATCATGTAAAACCAGGAACTAAAGTAGGTTTTGGCGGATCAATGACTATCAATAGCATGGCAATTCAAGATAAGGTGAAAGCTGTTGGTGGTGAGGTTATAGATCATGGTGCACCAGGTTTGACGATAGAACAAAGAGTAGCTATTGCAAGAGAAGAAATGCTAAGCGACTTATTTTTATGCAGCAGTAACGCAATCACGCTAGATGGTATGCTGGTAAATATAGATGGAATGGGAAATAGAGTAAGTGCCATGACTTTTGGTCCTAAAAAAGTCATAGTAGTAGTTAGCGCAGATAAAATATGTAAAGATGAAAAAGCTGCCTTTGAAAGGTTAGAAGGTATTGCAGCACCAATGAATAATAGAAGACTTGATATCGCAAATCCATGTACGAGAACAGGTTCCTGTATGAATTGTCAAACTAAAACTAGAATATGCAGAGTATATTCAGTAATGAAAAAAAAGCCAATGGTAACAGATATAACTGTAGTAATTGTAGGAGAAAATTGTGGATATTGAGTTTGTAATATTTTTTAGCTAAATGCTTTCTTATGAAAATCTTCGGCAGAGCCTCACTTTAGTAAAATAATATTCATAACATAAAAAATAGCAGGAATTAACTTTTATCAAAGAGAAGATACCCATAATCTGGTAATAAGATCATGGGTATCTTCTCTTTGATAAAAGACATAACGTGAAATATGCAAATTAACAACTCTCCCTGAAGATTCCTTACTAAGGAAATAAGAAAGTGCAATCTGTCAATTCAAAGGAGGTAATTCTATTGAATATTAAAAGAATGTTAATGCTTGTAATTGCGGTGGTTCTTTTACAAATGCCCAGTTTCTGCTTTGCTAATAATATGTTTAGTGTTGAAATTAATGATGTGGATAGTAAACCAGTGGCAGATTTGTTGCTGAAAGATTTAGTTGGAAGAGGGTACCAGATTTTAAGTACCAGTGAATACCAAGTAGCAGTTCGTAAAGATGTAGATAATTTTTGGCAACAAGTATTTTTCGGCTCTCAATTCAACACCGTTCCTGAAATGCGCGCTTACTTTAATTTGGTTCCTTCAGGATCTAAGTTATTAGTGACATTAGAAGTCAAGATCGTTACCAATCCTAATAGTGGGTTTGAGAAATATTCTAATGTCACAAATAAGGAATGGCAAGAGTATTTGTACGGGATAAAAAAATATTTCAATGGTTATGTGGGATATGGAATTAGCTGGGACAAAAAGAAGCAGGAAAACTGCCTGAAGGTTACGTCTATTACTGCTGATGGTCCTGCTGATAAGGCAGGATTAAAAGTGGGAGACTTAATTTCTAAAGTAAAAGGATCTTCTGTTGAAGATTTGAAAATGAGTAAGGTAAATGAAATATTCCATGAAGGTGAGGCTGGTACAACACTTTTAGTCACACTAAAAAAGCCACTAAAGGATAAAGATGTTATGATGACAAAAGATTTTATTTTGCCTATATATCAAAAACCTGTAACACCGCTCACTCCCAATAAAGTTAATAAGGCGGTATTTGGCTTTACAAATGGAGAGGTTGACTTAGAAGGTAATATGCTCATACTTTCTATTACTCCTGGTAGTAGTGCTGATCGTGCAGGAATAAAAGTAGGAGATAAAATTTTAAGAATCAATGGTATATTAGTCTCAGAATATACGCCAGATCGTTTTAATGCTGCATTTGCCGGTGGAGAAGGAGCAAAGGTAGAATTAACCATTGCTGTTCATGGAGGGGAAAGTGAGAAAACAGTAACTATTGTAAAAACTTATATTATTCAAAAGAGTGAGTTATAATTTGCAGCAGGGAGAGAGAAAGCGTCCTCGCTGTCCTTCCTATAAGGAGAAGCAAACGAACCGTCCCATCGTTTGCCTTACCAACCTTCGTAGCAGTTGTCAATAGGAAGTCTGAAGAGAAGCCTCGTAACTACATTCATTCGGGTGTGCTTGGTGAAATATGGAAAGCTCAAAGGTAACATCTCTAATAGGGACAAATAACCTGTTCTCGTGTCCCTTCTCTAGGAATTTATCATTAAGAACATAACATTAGCATTTTTCATAAGATGTTACAAAAAGATAAAGGAGTTTTTCAAATGTGGGCTTCCGATGAGACTGACCGTATAAGCGAAGCTGCTGATCTGCGCTACGAGTTAACTATGGATGAATTTTATTACCACTTTGATACATTAAGACGAATATCCTTATTTCCATTAAATCAGGCAATATATATACAAGCGACTATATGTTTAGAACGATGTAAAACGTTATATGATCGGGCTATGGACTTTGCAAATACACCTGAGCAAAAACAAGCTGCTTACAAGGCATATCAAGATTGTGTTAAACAGTGTGGATGGCGCGCTCATTAAGATAATACATTCTAGTGCTATTATTAGACGTTTGACGATTTCTCAAGAGAATAGGAATCTAACGAAAATTTCTGCAGGGGAAATAAACTTTGCAGAAATTTTGTATTCGTACCCTTGTTTATGCAAACTCAACACCAAAAGTTGCATAATCGATATTGCAGTAGAACAATTAGAGGATGCGAGGAATATATTCTATGATCATCTTGATACAAATTTATAAGAGTTATGTTGAAAGAGAAAGATTCCACGTTGATTTGTCGTCGGCCCCTCTTGCAATGACAGGATTGACAATATAGGGAAATTATTTCCTGGAAATGTTATGAAAATAATGCTGATTGTACTTTCTATTACATCGCTAACAGAGCTGGTAATTTCTCATTTCACGCAATTAGAGGTTATAAAATATATATGAATAAGGGCGAAGGTAGGCCTACCATTTCTATAAATAGACTCATGCCTAAGAGTTCACTATAAGATATTTCTAGCATAAAAGCGAAGGAGTCAAAAATGATAGTTCAAGTAACTAGGACTAAAAAAAATGAATTAAAAATCATAGACATGACATGATAATGTCATGGTAATGTTATATACTATTTCTGAGGTGATTGTATTGCAGATAAGCAGGCTTTTTGAGATTGTGTATATGTTACTTGGGAAAAGAATAACAACGGCCAAAGAACTAGCTGAACACTTTGAGGTATCTACTAGAACGATATACAGGGATATTGATAAATTAAGCTCTGCTGGCATTCCAATCTATGCAAGCCAAGGAAAAGGCGGCGGAATATCCCTGCTTGAGGATTTTATTTTCAATAAATCCTTGCTTTCAGAAAGGGAACAAAATGAAATATTGATTGCACTTCAAAGTTTGACTGTGACAGACTATCCCGACATTGACCTAGTACTTACAAAACTGAGCACTCTGTTTAAAAAAGATAAATCGAACTGGATTGAAGTCGATTTCTCACCTTGGGGCAGTACTAGGAATCAAAAGGAAAAATTCAATATTTTAAAAAATGCTATTATAAACAGGCAAGTCATTACATTTGAATATTTCAATTCATCCGGGATAAAGAGTACCCGAAGGGTTGAACCTGTGAAACTTATTTTCAAGGATAAGTCATGGTATTTACAAGGCTTCTGTTTATCCATCGAAAAATATCGGACATTCAAAATGGGCAGAATGGTCAATGTAAAAGTAACTGAAGAGTTTTATCTGCAAAGATCCTTGGATGATTTCCCCATTGACACCCAAGAAGAGCATATGTTGATCGATATACAATTAAAGATCTCTTCCCAGGGGGCTTATCGGGTTTATGACGAATTTGAAGAAAGCGATGTTGTAAAAAGTGAAGATGGCTCCTTCACCGTTACTACTTCTATTCCTGAGGGGGAGTGGCTGTTTTCTTATCTTCTTTCCTTTGGCACAGCTGTTGAAATTGTAGAACCTAAAAGTTTACGGAGTGAATTTGAAACGAGATTAGAAATGATGTTAAAAAAATATAATACAAAATCATAACTTGACGTGGTGTTGTCGAGTTATGGTAGCTAAGGATGTTGTTCAGAGCAGTGGTAACACGATCGTCGTCACTGCTAAGGTAGACAAAATCGCTGGGCTGACCATTCGACTTTCTGAGAAGTCAATCTAATCATTTATCCATATACCATGAAAAGCCTGCAGTTTAAGAATGATAAATAAACAGCTGTGCTGCAGATAACACAAAGAAAGGTACAAAAAAAGTTAGCATTCCCTTCTTGGGACAAGATCCTTGTCCCAAGAGGGGAATGCTAGTATAAGGGGAATTTCTCCTGAAAATATTGTAGAAAAGATGATGTAGCGTATTTTTATTATATTGCTAACAGTGCTGTTGTAATTTCCCGTTTCACGGAATCGGAGGTCTCACTTGCTAATGTAGCTTTAAGGACTTGTTTGGCCTTATTTCCACCAATTTTCCCTAAGGCCCATGCCGCATATTCACGGACAAGTTCCGCAGGATCTGCCATTGCTTGCGCTAAGTCTGGTATAGCGGCAGGATCGCCCAAGTTGCCTAAACCAATTGCTGCGTTACGCTGAAAATATTTTTTGTGCTTAATATAATTGTGCATAAGCGGCTGCACCCTCGTCTGATAGAAATCATCTGTCATGTGAAGAAAATTGGGTAATGTATAGTCCTTGGCAATCTGAACTAAATATTCATCATCCGGTTTCGGAGCAGATAAATTCTTATGATTGCGTGGGCATACTTCCTGACAAATGTCGCATCCATGTAATTTTGTGCCCATTTTTTCTCGAATATCATAGGGAACAAAATTACCTACTGGACCACCATCTTGGGTAAACCAATTGTTAAAGCCAATGCAACGGAGTGGATTTAGCTTTTGTGGTTCATAAATCGCTTGTGTAGGGCAGGCTTTTATGCAGGCGTTACAGCCTTTCGGACAGCCAACCTCAAGGGTAGGGCTATCATATTCTAGTTCCTGGTCCACGATGAAGGAAGTAAGGTAAATAAAGGACCCAAGGCCCTCTGCATAAGCGAAATTATTTTTACCGAAGTTTACTATACCCGCCTTGGCTGCGACGATTCTTTCGGGCAGTATGATCCCAGTACCTACTTCGCATCCGAGTTTTCCAAGATATTCTCTCATCAATTGAGTCCTGGCACCATGAATACGATCTGGGGGTGCATTATAACACCTTGCTTGGTAAATCCGGCCGATTTTATCGACCATTTCCTTAGGAAAATTCTTTTGTGAATAGTCAAGGACAGTGGTAATGATGGATTTAGCTGTAGGCATCTGCGAGCGTGGTTCCGCCGCAAGTGAGGCTCCTTTGGCAAAAAAGGAATACATCTCGGAGCGATTGGTTATATCGGCAATGTACTCAGGAAAGCTGTCGGCAGGAATAATACCCACCTTACTGTACCCAATATCTAAGGCATACTCTTTTATTTTGGCTGTAATTGACATCAGTCATTCTCCTCATATATTATTTGTTAAGTGACGGTTCGATTTAGATTGATTGTTAAGAACTATTTTACAAACATAAGTGCATATACACATAAAAGGCTAAAAAAAATAGTTCTGATCATTGAATTATTTTTGTCTTATACAAAAAGGATATTCGCAAAACGTGTATATGCACCTATAATGAATTATTATATTCATAAACATTTTGGTTGTCAAGCTTAGGTGGTGAGAAATAAAAAAGTAGGATATACTTCATAGAATGTTCATGAGAGTATATCCTACTTATATAGAGTAAACGGCTGATTACTGCCAAATTACCTGCAAAGGTTTTCGATCGACGACTCGTTTATATGTATATTTTGGGTAGCCTACCATTATTCCGCCAGTAACGGTCATGCCTGATGGTAGTTTCAACAGGTCGAGGAGCGGCTGATAGCCTGATAAGGCACAGGCTTCAAAAAAGCCAGCCCAACATGTTCCTAGTTCAATAGTCGGCGCATATAGTTCAGCGTAAGCCAAGGAAAAGTGAGTATTGTCTCGTCCGCGGGGCATAAAGGTTTTTGGTGCCACGGCTACCACTAGACAGGGAGCACCTCGTAGAACGCCGTCATGGTTGGTTTTGCGATATTTATTTACGATCCCCATAAAGTATGGTGCCATGGGCGAAGCATTTTTGATTAATTCTTCCATCCAATCGATGGTGGCAGCTGTGATGGCCTTTAATGTGTCAGGGTTATCAATGACATAATAGCTTAACCCCTGGGAATTGCCGCCTGTCGGTGCCAGCCTGGCGATGTTGAGAAGTTGCAGTATTTTTTCCTTAGGCACGGATGCAGGCTTATAGCAACGGACGGATCGTCGGGCGCGGAGAAAGGTGGCAGCGGATTTTGCATCCAATACAGGCGTTTTTTCTAGAGATATTTGATTGGACAAGGGCGCCTTCAGATTATTTAATGCTTCTCGTGGGCAGACGGCCACACAGTGACCACAAGCAATACAGTGATTTCCTGTGTCTTCCGGTCCATGCTTTCCCATATGGATAACATCCACAGGACAGACGTTAGCACAGATGCTGCAGCGGATACATTTTTCTTGATCAACTTGAATGATGGAGTCCATATTATGATTCCTTCTTTCTAGCGTTTTTTTCCCAAATCTTCGGCACTATTCATCTTATGCACTCGTAAAATATAGGCTGGATCAGGCCAGTAGTAGTTAGTTTGTTTATTTGCTGATGAAATATACAGTGGTGTCAATAGGCCGAAATTTAGTTTCTAATTTACTATATCATAGAAGGGAAGCTAGTAGTAGAGTCTTATACGACATGGAGAAGACTTTATTCAGGTAGAGTTTAAAATTCACCTGAATAAAGTCGCATTTATCTAGAGACTTAGCCGCTCTTAATTCCCACTTGTATAAGTGCAGCTTGGGTCCGAAGACATTAGAGTGAATTTAGTTCGAGTTCTACAGTCTGTTAAGGAGATAGAAGATGCAAGTCTTAGAGCGAATTGGTCATCGGATAAATGGGAAAGAAGGTCCTGTCAGGCAATTGCCATGACAGGACCTTCTGGTATGTCTAAAAGATGAAAGGGTTTTCTTACTTTAACACGGCACCTGTGTTAGCTGATGTGACGAGACGGGCATAGCGAGAAAGATAACCGGTTTTAATTTTTGGCTCGGGCTGGATCCAATTTTTACGACGTACAGCCATTTCTTCATCGCTAATATTCAAGACCAAGGTGCGCTTAGGAATATTAATGGAAATCACATCACCATTTTCAACGAGAGCAATGGGACCTCCTTCCATCGCTTCTGGTGAAACATGACCGATACAGGCTCCCTGAGTAGCGCCGCTGAAACGTCCATCAGTGAGCAGGGCTACTTTTAATCCCATTCCAGTAATAATGGCAGTTGGGTTTAGCATTTCTTTCATGCCAGGACCGCCTTTTGGTCCTTCATAGCGAATAATAACCACTTCGCCATCTTTTACTTGTTTGGCTAGTAGGGATTCAATGACAGCCTCTTCGGAATCAAAGACATGGGCAGGACCTTCGAATACCAGCATATGTTCCTGAACCGCACTTTCTTTAACAATGGCGTTGTCGGGAGCAAGATTGCCAGATAGCACAGCAATGCCCCCTGTTTTCCGATAGGGGTTATCGATCGTATGAATGACATCTTCACGCGTAATTTCAGCATTGGCAAGGCGATCTTCTAATACTCCTGTTATGGTTAAGGCATCTGTATGGATTACACCCGCATTGGCGAGTTCTTTCATGACAGCACTAATACCACCAGCCTCGTTCAAGTCTTGCATATGGTGAGTTCCACTAGGGCTTAATTTTGTGATATAAGGTGTTCTAGCACTGATGCTTTCGAAAAGGGATAGAGGTAGAGGAAGGCCAGCCTCATGAGCAATGGCAGTAAGGTGCAATACGGTATTGGAGGAACCTCCGATTCCCATATCCACTGCAATGGCATTTTCAAAGGCTTTACTTGTCATGATATCTCGGGGGCGAATATTATTTTTGATTAAGTTCATGATTACGGCGCCTGCTTTTTTGGCAAGGGTTTTTCGTGCTCCTGTATAGGCGGCAGGAATGGTACCGTTGCCGGGAAGTCCCATGCCTAGTACTTCTGTTAGACAGTTCATAGTATTCGCGGTAAACAGTCCAGCACAGGAACCACAGCCAGGACAAGCCGATTTTTCCATGGTGTCAAGTTCATCAGCGCTGATTTTTCCTGCTTCAAATTTTCCTGCGGCTTCAAACATAGTACTTACGCTAATGTCTTTACCCTGATAGCGTCCCGCCAACATAGGACCACCGCTAACCACTACGCAAGGAATATTGATTCTTGCAGCTGCCATGAGCATAGCAGGTACAATTTTATCACAGTTGGGGACAAGGATTAAACCGTCAAAAGCATGACCACCAGCCACAGCTTCAATTGAGTCGGCAATGAGTTCACGACTAGGCAGAGGGTATTTCATACCCTTATGTCCCATGGCAATCCCATCGCAAATGCCGATGGCAGGAAACTCCATCGGAGTTCCACCTGCAGCCGCAACTCCGAGTTTGGCAGCTTGTACGATGTCTTTTAGGTGTCCATGTCCAGGAATAATTTCGTTGAAGGAATTGACAATCCCAATAAGTGGCTTATTTAAGTCGTCCTGATCATATCCCATGGCATAAAATAATGAACGGTGGGCTGCTCTGGTTGAACCTTTTTTTACAATGTTACTATTCATAAGAAGAGCCTCCTTTTAATCTTAGGTAAAAAAAATAAACCCACGCCTCCTAGAAAAGGGGCAAGAGGTTTCTCTCGCGGTACCACCCTTGTTGTATTCACCTGTTGTGAATACATCTCATCAGGTCTATTATAAACCCTAGCAAGATAACGGATGCGTTCATAAGAACTGATTCCGGCGCAGCTTACTCTGATTTTCAGCTTTGCAGTTCAGGAGTGACTCAGAAAATACATATGTTACCGGCTCTCACCTTACCCGGTTCTCTGAAACATAGTGGTACTTCTCTCTCTCCGTCATTACTTTTAAAAGTGTAAAGTTGTGATCTTATTATAAGATTTATTATAATAGAAAAATAAAATATGTCAACACTAAAAATACAAAGCTACACATTCAAGATACCTTGCGTAACAATAAGGGCAAATATTATGGAATGTATTTATGCTTTTGTACTAAAACGCTATGAATTCTATAAAATTTCTAGAGAAAGAATAAAATTTCCCATAAAAAATTACAAAGTTTGCAAAAAAAATGCTAAAACTTGATATAGATCACAGATAAGATATCAACTATCGGGTAAGATAAAGATAATATTTGAGGAGGTGGCACAATGTTACCTAAAGGTGCTAATTTACAAAAAATTAATAATGGTAATCGTACATATGCAATCACGCCCCATTTGCCTGGAGGTTTTATAAAACCTGACGTAATGAGAAAATATGCTGATATAGCGGAAAAGTATCATGGTGTTATGAAACTAACGTCCGCTCAGCGTGTTATGATCACAGGTCTTAAAGCAGAGGATATTGATAAAATTTGGGAAGAGCTAGGCATGCAGCCTGCTATGGGTTTTGCCAATTGTGTACGCAGTATAAAGATCTGTCCTGGTAATATTTTCTGTAAGAGAGGTAAGCAGGATAGTATTAAATTGGGGATGGAACTCGACAAGCTATATCATAAGAAGGAAATGCCATCCCGCATGAAATTTGGCGTGGCTGGCTGTCAGAATTCTTGCTCTGAAGTACATGTAAAGGATATTGGCGTTATGGGCACCGATATCGGCTGGGATATTTATGTAGGTGGTACTGCTGGTTCTCATCCCCGTTTAGCAAATCTGTTAATTGAAGGTTTGGAGTATGAGGAGGTACTACGTATTGTAGGTGTTATTGTTGACTATTATCAGAAAAATGCTGATATTGAGCGGATGGGGCAATTTATTGATCGTGTTGGCTTTAAAAAATTTAGAGCCGATGTATTAGCCTCTTTTTATCAAGGTGTGAGTCAAACGACACAGCCTTTAGTGCCTCAATCTCCAGAGGGGAAAGTCATTGTACCTGTAGCGGGTGGTCTCACTGAAGGTACGTTAGTATTGGGCGACAAAATTACCGAGGATAGTGTAATTAGTGATATTATTCGGGTCTATCCACAAACGGTTCCTGTATTCCGTTCCTTGGGAATGGGATGTCTCGGATGTCCGTCTGCTACAGGAGAAGCGCTAAGTAAAGCGGCAGGTATTCATGGTCTTGAGGTAAACGAAATTCTAGCAGCGTTAAATAAAGTAATTTAGGAGGAATTCATAAATGAGTGCATTCTTAGGTCATATTCACTACTGGTTATATCATAAAATAGGGCGGGTTGCAGAACGAGAACAATTGATTTTTCAAAAGGCTGAGGAAATGTGTGGAGCTACAGCAGAAGAACTCCAGTCCCAGGTTTGGCAAATTTATGGTCAACCTTTGCCTGATACAGAACTTGGAGAATTAATTGATCATACGAATATCCATGGCTGGCTACAACGCCAGGTTACGATTGCAGAAACGCGAGAAGCTGCATTTATTAAAGAGCTAATTGATACTTGCGGTGGTACTGCTCAGAATATCGTATTAGATGCTTTCGCTGAGCATGGCAAGCTGTGTGGTGAACATGCTAAGGCGCAAGGAAAATATGACGCTGAAACAGCGGGTGGTCTCTATCAAGCAATTAATGACTATTTGCTGAATGGAATGCCTTGTGATCAAGGTGATGCAGTGACGGTTAATGAGGCGGATAAGGTAATTTGGGAAGGGGATACTTGCCTTCAGGAACGGAATTGGATAAAAGCAGGTGTAGATAAAGTCTTCATGAAAGAATGTTATCAAAAGTGGTTCGCTGGTTTTGTCACAGCGTTAAATACTGCCTTTGGTTATAAGCAGACAGCAGATACCCTTAAAGGCGATAAAGTAAATAGACACGAAATTGTGAAACAAGCATAAGTACAAAAGAACAATAAGGATTGCCATATTTTCTGGCAGTCCTTATTTTGGTATCTTACTTTAGAAGTTTTTGAGAAAAAGAAACCGTTTAAGCACGAAGAACACGAAGGAATAGTAGGATTAGTTTCTATTCTTCGCAGTCTTCGTGTCTTCGCGGTTCAAATTTCTTTTTAAAAAGAATAAGAAATAAGAGTATATAGTAGGATAATAATTGACATTTTAGATATGTAACCATATAGTAATAGAAGAGTAAATTTGTGTAGAGCAGCTATGAGTGTAGGGGGTTTTTTACGATATAATGGAAGATTTACAAATGACGATTAATAAACGGCGGACATTCGCCATTATTTCCCATCCGGATGCTGGGAAAACTACATTAACTGAAAAATTATTGTTATACGGTGGTGCCATTCGCTTGGCAGGCTCGGTAAAATCTCGTAAGGCGGCAAAACATGCTGTTTCTGACTGGATGGAGATTGAAAAACAAAGAGGTATATCTGTAACCTCAAGTGTATTGCAATTTGATTATGATGGATACCGGGTTAATATTTTGGACACACCTGGTCACCAAGATTTTAGTGAAGATACTTACCGGACCCTTATGGCAGCTGATAGCGCGGTTATGCTGATCGATGTGGCTAAAGGGGTCGAGGATCAGACGAAAAAGTTATTTCATGTGTGCCGTCAACGGGGTATTCCTGTATTTACCTTTGTCAATAAGCTAGATCGTTATGGCAAGAGTCCTTTTGAGTTAATGGAAGAGATTGAGCAGGTCTTAGGGATACGAGCTTACCCGATGAATTGGCCTGTGGGAATAGACGGTAGCTATGTAGGTGTTTATAACCGCCAACAGGCACAAGTTGAATTGTTTGCCAAAGATGGCGCACATGGTCAGTCTGTATTGCCTTCCACTATGGGGAGTGTTAGTGATCCTGCTTTTCGTGATCTTTTGGGGGAAAATGTTCATTCCGCATTATGCGAAGATATTGAACTTCTAGACATGGCTGGCGATGCTTTTGATTATGATCAAGTGGCGGCTGGTGAACTTACACCCATGTTTTTTGGTAGTGCTATGACCAATTTTGGTGTACGACCTTTTCTCGAAGAGTTTTTGAAGCTAGCACCTGCTCCTGTGGCTAGGATCTCCAGTGAAGGGGAAATCGACCCGGCAAGTGAAGCTTTCTCAGCCTTTGTTTTTAAGATTCAGGCAAATATGAATCCTGCTCATCGCGATCGCTTGGCTTTCATTCGTATATGTTCAGGTAAATTTACTAGAGGGATGTCCGTTTATCATGCTCAGTCAGGTAAGGTCATTAAATTGGCTCAGCCTCAGCAGTTCTTGGCACAAGAGCGTACCATTATTGATGAAGCTTATCCAGGGGATATTATCGGTTTGTTTGATCCTGGTATTTTTGGTATTGGAGATACCTTGTGTCCAGATGGTGGTGCTAGGTTTACCTTCCAGGACTTTCCTGTATTTCCTCCAGAACAGTTTGCCAAGGTACAGCCTAAGGACACAATGAAGCGGAAACAGTTTGTTAAGGGTATGACCCAATTGACCCAGGAAGGGGCTGTTCAGGTTTTCCGCCAGAGTGATTTTGCATCAGAGGCCTTCATTATTGGTGTGGTTGGTTCATTGCAATTTGAAGTATTAGAGTATCGCTTGAAAAATGAGTATGGTGTAGAATTGCTCATGGATCGTTTATCTTTTAGTGTGGCTCGCTGGTTAGTGGGCGAGGAAAAAGATATTAATTCGATGAAAAGCATTGATAGCGGTATGATGATTCGTGACATCAAGGATCGTCCTGTGCTTTTATTAAGTAATGAATGGGCAATTCGCTGGGTAAGTGAACGTAATCCTGGTGTTGAATTCTTAGAAACTCCGCCAAATTCTACGGAAATTTAATATACGCCTCAAAGTCGGCAAAATGCTGATTTTGAGGCGTATTTATTTGGTGGGAAGTGCCGCTGGAATACATTGACAATAGGGGATGCATGTTATACTCTGAAATAGAGCAGAATATGACGATGTTAGTGGGATGGTGATAACAATTGTCTAAGCATACGGAAACGGAATTAAAATTAAGTTGTACAGATGAGAGTGTATGGGAGAAGATACTGACAGCAGAGGCGTTAAGATCGGTAGTTGTGCCTGGATCGGAAGGTACCCAGCAATTAGAGGCGCGCTACTTTGATACGCCCAGTCATGCCTTACAGAAAGCAAAGTTGGCTTATCGCTTGCGCCTAGAGGCCGGGACTTGGATAGCTACTGTAAAGGGCGGCGGTTCATCCAAGGGGGGCTTACACGCCAGAATGGAATGGAATATACCTGTTCTTCATGGTGAGCCAGACATAGAAGTCTTTTCTCATACAGACATCGGTGCGCAATTACAAGAAGTTGTGGGTGATGAGATACTAGAGCCTATTTTGATCACTTCTTTTGAACGAAGGACAATAGATGTTGTTATGCCTGATGGAAGTACCATTGAAGTGGCGGCTGACAGAGGTGCTATTATCGCAGGAGAAAAAACTGCTCCCATCTTAGAAATAGAATTAGAACTAAAAACAGGAAGACCTGGAGCCTTATTTCTGTTAGGTGCCGCTTTGGCCAAGGAGTATCCCTTGCTGCCTGAACCAGATAGTAAATTTTACCGTGGGCTCCTGCTGGCAGGTCTGTCTGCTGAAATTCCTAAGAAGAGTGAGCTACCCCTGCCGCAAGTAGATAAGACAAAACCCATTGGAGAGGCATTGTCGGCGCTATTGATAGAATTGATAGCTCAAATACTAGTAGCTCAGAGAGCTTTTCTAGAAAATCCAGAGCAACCAGAACGGACTTATGAACTGCGTGTTTGCTTGCGGAGACTACGGTCTGTACTAGCATTTGCGGAACCACTAGCTGTAATAAAACAGCATGTTTGGTATCAGGATGAATTAAGAAAGTTAGGGCAAAAAATGGCGTCCTTACGACAACTGGATGTAGCCTTTGCTAGTTGGCAGCAATTAGTAGACTTTCAAATACCAGGCTTGAACAAAAAAGTCTGGTTGGGAGATATTTTAACAGAAACCCGTAATCAGGAAATGGAAAACATTGCGGGTGAATGCAAGGCTGGTCTAGCAACTTCTCTATTATTAAATTTATGGGCGGAACTGTTGGATAAAGATTGGCAACAGTTGATTACCTATGATCATACAGCGGAGGAATATGTTGTTAATAACGTAGCCAGTTGGCTTAAAAAGGTTAGGAAAGAAGAAGAAACAGTGGAGTGGACAGATATTGAGAGCATTCACAATCTGCGCTTAGGAATAAAAAAGCTTAGGTATGTAGCGGAAGTGATGCAACCGATCCTTACTGAGAGTGCTCGTCTCGTTGAGCAACTAGCAAGATTGCAGGATATTCTGGGTGTAATAGTTGACGCTCATGGCACTGAAGTATTGCTAAGAACATTGTTACGAGAAAAATCGAGTAGGGCTGTACATTTAGAAGCTGGCATGTTGATTGGCTGGCAGGTACGTGAGCAGTTGTCTTTACAGAAAAAGTTAGAGAAGTCCTGGAAGAAGTTCAACCGCATAGCAAAAAAGTGGAAGTCGTAACAGAGAAAAACCAGCACATTCTATGATGTGCTGGTTTTTTTCTGGTCGCGCCAAATTCATATTATTACGCTCGAATAGTAGCGTTTAGCCTAGGCATATAATAACATGAACCGGTTGCTTTTCTTATTTGGTTCCGTAGTTTTCGCCTTTGCTAATAGCGGCTTGGGCTGCAGCTAAGCGCGCAATGGGGACTCGATATGGAGAGCAGCTGACAAAGTCAAGGCCAATTTGATGGCAGAATGCGATGGAGCGAGCTTCGCCGCCATGTTCGCCGCAAATACCAATTAGAATGTCAGGTCTGGTTTTTCGCCCATTTTCTACGGCAATTTCCATTAGTTTGCCTACGCCTTTAGTATCGAGAGTAATAAAAGGATTGTCTGCTAAGAGCTTCATATCCAAATAATCATTTAAGAATTTACCTTCTGCGTCATCACGGCTAAAGCCTAAGCAGGTCTGGGTCAGGTCATTGGTGCCAAAGCTAAAGAATTGAGCTTCGGTAGCCAATTCGCCAGCCAAGAGTGCGGCGCGAGGCAGTTCAATCATGGTACCTGATGTATAGTGGAAGGATACCTTATGTTCTTCCATGGTAGCTTTAGCAATTCCATCAATTTTTTCTCTGAAGAAATTCATTTCAGCACTGCCAATGGTTAGGGGAATTTCGATTTCAGGTAATACTTTGTAGCCTTCTATGGTAAGTCGAGCAGCTGCATTGCAGATGGCCTGTATTTGCATTTCGTATATTTCTGGGAAAGTAATGCCTAAACGGCAGCCCCGATGCCCGAGCATTGGGTTGGACTCATGAAGAGTACGGACTTTTCGCAAGAGTGCTTCCTTTTCGGCTAAAAGTGTCATATTTTCTTCTGTAATTTGGAGTGTTGTAGTTTCAATGAGTAGTTCTTCCATACTAGGAAGAAATTCATGGAGTGGAGGATCTAAGAGACGAATGCAGACGGGATAGCCTGCCATGACTTTGAGTATGCCATAAAAGTCTTCTTCCTGCATTGGCAGCAGATGGGATAGAGCTGTTTTGCGTTCTTCAAAATTTCCTGCCAGGATCATATCTTGCACATAAGGCAAACGATCTTGCCCCATAAACATATGCTCTGTACGGGTTAATCCAATGCCTTTGGCACCAAACTCTAAGGCCTTTTTCGCATCTGTAGGATTGTCGGCATTGGCTCTAACTTCCAACTTCTTATATTCGTCAGCCCAATTTAGTAGGGTCAGGTATTCAGTAGATAGTTCAGGATCTTTCATTGGTACAAGTCCCGCTATGACCCTTCCTGTTGAGCCATCAATGGAGATGACATCGCCTTCATTAATGATAGTTTGTCCAATAGTAAAAGTCTTAGTATGATAGTTGATTTTTACTGCTTCGCAGCCGCATACGCAAGGCTTGCCCATACCGCGAGCTACTACCGCTGCATGACTGGTCATGCCTCCGCGACTAGTTAAAATACCTTGGGCGGCAATGATACCATGGATATCATCGGGAGTGGTTTCCGTGCGTACGAGCATTACCTTTTGTCCTTTTTTACCTAGCTGTTCTGCATGGTCAGCATCAAAGACAACGATACCGGAAGCTGCACCAGGAGAAGCAGGTAGCCCTGTAGCCATGATGTCTAATTTGGCATTAGGGTCAATTTGGCGATGAAGCAATTGGTCTAGTTGGGCTGGCTCGATTAATAACAAAGCATCTTGTTTACTGATCAGACCCTCCGCAGCCAAGTCGTGGGCAATTTTGACGCCAGCTTGGGCAGTTCGTTTACCATTTCTAGTTTGTAATATATATAAAATACCTTTTTCAATAGTAAACTCAATATCCTGTACATTTTTATAATGTTTTTCTAATATCTTGGCAGTTTTAGCAAATTGGGCATAAACTTCAGGCATTTCTGCTTCCAATTTAGCAATCGGCTGAGGAGTGCGGATGCCAGCCACCACGTCTTCTCCTTGGGCATTTGTTAAATATTCTCCGTATAGCAAATTTTCACCAGTGGAAGGATTTCTGGTAAAGGCTACACCTGTACCGCAATCATTGCCCATATTCCCAAATACCATGGATTGAATATTGACGGCAGTACCTAAATCATGATCAATTTTATTAAGATTACGATAGATGAAAGCACGGTCGTTATTCCAAGAACGAAATACAGCTTCGATGGACAAGAATAATTGCTCTATTGGATCTTCAGGGAAGGCTGAGCCTGTCCGTTCGAATACCAACTCTTTGTAACTGTCTATTACTGCGCGTAAGGTGTCAGCTGACATTTCTTGGTCAAAGGTAACACCTTGCTTCTTTTTGTGTTGTGTTAATAGTTGTTCAAATTCATATTTGTGAATTTCCAATACTACATCACCAAACATTTGGATAAAACGACGATAAGAATCATAAGCGAAGATAAGATTATTTGTATTTTTAGCTACAGCCTGTACCGTTTTTTCGTTTAATCCAAGATTTAAAATAGTGTCCATCATACCGGGCATAGAGAATACCGCCCCAGAGCGAACGGAAACTAAGAGGGGATTTTCTGCATCTCCTAGTTTTTTGCCGATGGTGTTCTCTAGATGCGCCAAATTCTGGCGCACCTCTTCTATAATATTGTTTGGAAGTTTTTTACCATTTTCATAGTATTCTTTGCAGGCGGCTGTAGTAATCGTCATACCTGGAGGTACAGGAAGGCCAATATTGGTCATTTCTGCTAGATTAGCTCCTTTACCTCCTAGTAGTGAACGCATGTCAGAGCAACCTTGATTAAATAAATATACGAATTTTTCCATTATCCAACAACTCCTTTACGATAAAAATCTAAGACTCTTTCTGCAGTTTCTTCTGTTGCTTTATTTGTAATGTCAATGATAGGACAACCTACTTTACGCATAATTCCTTGGGCATAATCAAGTTCCTCAATAATACGTTCTAAATTGGCATAGTTGCCAGAAGGCTGTAATCCCATAGCTCTAAGACGATCTCGACGTATTTCAAATAATAAGGAGGGCTTGATAGTGAGTCCAACGACTTTATGAGGAGCTACTTGAAAAAGTTCAGGTGGCGGCGGGATCTCTTTCACTAGAGGAACATTGGCAGCTTTAATGCCTTTGTGTGCTAGATACATGCATAAAGGGGTCTTAGAGGCCCTTGATACACCTGTGATGACAATGTCTGCTTGCAATAGACCGCGAGGATCTTTGCCATCATCAAATTTTACGGCAAATTCAATGGCTTCAATTTTTGTGAAATAAGCCTGATCTATTTTGCGAATGAGGCCTGGCTCATTGCGAGGTGACAAGTGGGTAATTGCTTGTAAACCGTCGATGACAGGGCCCATGATATCTACATGAATAATTCCCAACCTATGGGCTTTGGTTTCTAAAGCCTCTTTTAAATCAGGTCGTACTAAGGTATAAAAAATAGCGCCATTTCTTTCTGCTGCTTTGTCCAAGATCGCATCGATTTGTGCAGCCGACTTTAAATAAGGCTTACGTTCAATCTCAATGTTTGTGCCATTAAATTGACTAATCGCCGCTTTTACAACTGACTCTCCTGTTTCGCCAATAGAGTCAGATAATATGTAGACAATGGGAACTTGGCTGTTATGTAGATTGTTCAAAGAGGGCCTCCTTTATCATGGTAATTTGGAATGTTTGTTCTTAACTTTCTGCTAGCTGAACAAAAAGACGTGTAATGTTGGTTTTTGTAAAACGGCCAATTACTTGATATTTGGTTGTTTCACCTACCTTTAAGGTCTTAACTACTGGAAGGGCATCTACTTGGTGAAAAAGAAGCTTCTGAGCTGCTGATAATACAGATTCTTCCGGCGTTGTTAAAATAATCTTAGGCATTCTTGTCATGATGATATTAACGGGAAGTTCGTTATTGTTTTTGCCTCCCATTGCGGCTTTCAAGAGATCCTTCCTGGAGATAGCTCCTTCTAGGAAATTATCTTCAGACACTACAAAAATAGTACCTACATCTTCTGTAAATAAAGTAACGATAGCATCGTAGACCGTCGTGTTTTCCTTTACCACTATGGGTAAGGAGAGGGTATCGGCAATGAGAATGGAGTCAAAAGACATTGTGTTTAGTTTCTGTAGATCTCGACCCGTAAAATAATAGCCAACTTTAGGTTTAGCATTGACTAGTTTCGACATGGTTAAGATCGCTAAATCCGAACGAAGAGCTGCACGGCTGAGGCTTAATTTTTCTGCAATTTTGCTACCTGTAATCGGGCCGAGGGTTTGTATTATTTCTAAAATGTTAGTTTGGCGTATAGTGAGTTGTATAATAAAACCACCTTCTAGATGAAATAGTATACTATATATCATTGTTTTCTCTTATATAGTATACTACATAAATTATATAATACCTGCTTATATAGAGAAAAAAGTATGTTTTTTTACAATCTATTATTCATATAACAAAAACAGGTATGGTACTTTACTATTTATATGCAGATGCTAGTACAAAATACTATCCTAATAAATCCTTTATTTCACGCTAAAAAAGCAGGGGATAAGGCGGTGGATATATAAATAAAGGAAACAAGGAAATGATGGTACTTTTGAGGGGAAGAATATGATGATTGAAGAGAGTATCGGATATTTATTAACGAACATTGATAAATATTATGAAGCTGTCATTATTCATATAGAAATTAGTGTTGCAGCTATTTTAGCCAGTCTTATCCTAGCTATTCCATTAGGAATCTTATGTGCAAAAAATAGCAGAGTATCCTATGCTCTGATTAATGTTTTTAATATTCTGCGCATTATCCCTAGCTTGGCGATACTGGTTGTTGCCATGCCAATATTGGGGACTGGTTTTATACCTGCCTTGTTTGCACTTACCTTATTGGCTATACCCCCTATATTGATTAATACCTATGTAGGCTTTAAGAACATTAATCCTTCGATAATCGAATGCGCCGAAGGTATGGGAATGAATGCTAAGAAGATCCTCTTTGGCGTAGAAATTCCCATCGCAATGCCGCTCATCATTACTGGATTGAGAACGTCTGCTACTGAGGTTATTGCCAGTGCTACGTTGGCATCTTATATCGGTGCAGGCGGCTTAGGCGATTTTATATTTACTGGTATTGGGATGAATGATTTTCGCATTGTATTGATAGGAGGGATGTCAGTAGCTTTACTATCTGTTTTCACAGAAGTATCTTTGGCAGTTGTGCAGCATAGTGTTACTAGATATCAGCGAGATTAAAACAATAGGAGAGTGGAAAATGGTTAAAAAAGTGTCTAGAATAGGAATGTTTTTATTGTTATCCACGATAGTCTTAATGTCGGTTTTAACGGGATGCAGCACTAACAAATCTAGCTCCGATAATGTAAAAGGAAATAAAGCAACGATAAAAGTAGGTTCTAAAGACTTCACAGAATCTTTAATTCTAGGAGAACTGTATGCTTTATCCTTGGAAAATGCAGGTTATACAGTAGAACGAAAATTGAATTTAGGTAGTGCAATTGTCCACACTTCAATAGTAAGCGGAGAGATTGATTTTTATCCTGAGTATACGGGAACTGGTTTGTTGACGGTCTTGAAAGAGAAGCCTAAATTTGATTCAAAAGAAGTGTATAATGAAGTCTCTAGTAAATATAAAGAAAAATTTAAACTGATCTGGCTAGAGCCTTCTTCTGCTAACGACTCTCAAGGTTTAGTAATTACGAAAAAGGCAGCAGATCAATATCAAATACATACCATTTCTGACTTGCAAAAAAATGCTAGCAGCATCCGTTTTGCTTCACAAGGACAATTTGATGAGAGAGCAGACGGGCTACCAGCGCTAGTAAAGACTTATGGTCCCTTTAATTTTAAAGAGCGCAAGTTATATGATAACGGTATTAAATACGATGTGCTCCATAATGATAAGGCTGATCTTGCGGTGGCATATACCACAGAAGGTGAACTAAGCAAGGATGAGTTTGTTGTGTTAGAAGATGACAAACATGTATGGCCTCCTTATAATATTGCTCCTGTTATCAGGCAAGATGTCTTAGAAAAAAATCCTGAAATAAGGGATATTTTAAATAAAATCACAGTAAAGCTGGATAACAAGACTGTGATTACTTTAAATGCTGAAGTGGATGTTAAGAAACAGGAATATGCTGAGGTGGCAAAAGAGTTTTTTAATAAAATAAAATAGATAAGCTAGAAATAAAGAAGGATAGAGAAGATAAAGAGGATAGAATCTTACTGATATTGGGAAAGGACAAGGAGGTATATATAATGGCTAGAACTGCAATCGAGTTTCGTAATGTAAGTAAGCAATATACCAATGCATCCCAATATGCTGTATCAGGAGTCAATATTAGTATTGAAGAGGGAAGCTTCATTACTATTTTAGGAACTTCCGGATCAGGGAAGACCACCTTTCTAAAAATGGTCAATCGGATTTATGAACCGACTTCCGGTGAAATTTTGTATTTCGGACAACCGATTCAGAATTTACAACTAGAAGAGTATCGACGTAAAATTGGTTATGTCATTCAGCAAGTTGGTTTATTTCCCCATATGACAGTGGAAGAAAATATTGGAACCATCCCCCAAATCTTAAAATGGGATAAAGAGAAAATCGCGAATCGAGTCGCAGAACTTCTAGAGCTTGTATGCCTTTCGCCTAAGGATTTCAAAAAGCGATATCCAAGACAATTATCTGGTGGTCAGCAGCAGAGAGTTGGCTTGGCAAGAGCGATGGCTGCTGATCCAAGCATTATGCTGATGGATGAACCTTTTGGTGCCATTGATGCTATCACTCGGCAAAATTTACAAGATGAGCTAATCAACATTCAAAGGAAGCTGAACAAAACAATCTTATTTGTAACTCACGATGTTGGTGAAGCTCTTAAGTTAGGTGATAAAGTCGTGATTATGCATGAAGGAAAAATTCAGCAATTTGGCGCAGTCTATGAGATTATCTCCAAACCGGCTAATGATTATGTGGCTCGTTTGATTGCGACTCAGGATATTGTGCAGCGGTTAAAAGTACTAAAGGCACAATCGGTGATGTTGCCTGTTGATCCGTTGACCAGGGACAACGCTTTTCGGGTGAGTAAGGAAGAATCCTTGCATAAGATATTGACTTATTTTCTAGAGCATGACCACAATCATGTGCTGGTAGAAGATGAAAGGCGAAGTGTAGTTGGGAAAATCACATGGGATCAGCTAAAGGCTAGTACTAAGCAGGGTAAGATACTATCTGCTTAATGAACAAGGTGGCTGCATATGATTACGTATCTATTCAAATATTATGAGCAAATGTCTATGCTATTATTGGAGCATTTGTATATTGTCTTTTTAAGTATGATGATTTCTCTATTATTTGCAATACCAGTAGGATTGTTAATTGCAAGGTCAAAGTGGTTGTCTACGGTTGTATTATCTTTCTTTGGCATCGTGTATTCTATACCCAGTTTAGCCTTATTCTCTTTTTTGCTCCCAGTCTTCGGATTGGGAAAGTTGACTGCTATTGCTGTGCTAGTTATTTATAATCAATATATTCTCGTTAGAAATACGTTAACCGGTTTTCAGTCGATTGATGCTTCCATTATCGAGGCAGGTTATGGAATGGGGCTTAGTGCTAGACATATGTTTTTTAAAATACAATTACCGTTGGCCCTGCCAATTATTTTAGGTGGCATCCGCATTGCAACCGTGTCTACCATTGGTATAGCAACCATTGCAGCTGTTATTCATGCAGGCGGGTTAGGCATTTTGCTCTTTGATGGACTGCGAATGAATTATTTGCCGAAGATTCTCTGGGGAACTATTCTATCCGCCCTTTTAGCATACTTGGCCAATTATGTCTTATTATCTTATGAGACCAAAGCAATACTGAAGGCTAGAGGCGAATATAATGAGGATCAAGAAGGGGCAGAAGTTTCTAGCTAGGAAAATTTTTCTTGTAAGTTATTTTGTGCCAGATATGATAGAATATTCATAAGATGTTACATTAATTTAATATAGACTGGAGGGCTAAAATGGTACAGAAAATCATGCTTCGCGCGGGAATGGTTTTTGCTGCAATTGTTTGCATAGTTACCCTGTACGGGGTGCCGTGTGCTCAGGCCTCTATTATTAGCACGAAGAGTGAAATCAATATTGGTCGTGATGTTGGTAAGCAGCTTGAGAAAAAATATGGAGTAGTAGATGATCCCGCACTGCAAGAACGGGTAACTAAAATTGGTATGAGAATGGTAGCTGTTAGTGACAGAAAGGATTTGCCCTATTCTTTTAAAGTACTGAATTCGAAAGATGTCAATGCCATGGCTGCGCCTGGCGGGTTTATTTACATATTTAAAGGTCTCATTGATCTAATGCCCTCAGATGATGAATTGGCTGGTGTTATCGGTCACGAAATCGGGCATGTGGTTAAGCGTCACTCGGTGAAACAAATTGAAAAAAATCTTTTATTAAATGTAGGCTTCATCGCTGTATTTGGTGACAAAGGGGCAATACTTCAAAATTTAGCCATGAATGCGATTATGGCCGGTTATAGTCGTTCCGATGAGAGGGAATCTGATTATCTAGGATACCTTTATTCCTCTAAGGCGAGTTATAATCCCTATAGTATGAAGATGGGATTGCTAAAACTTTCTAGCCTTCAACAAGGTTATCAGCAGGATTTATTTTCCGATCATCCTGAGGGTAAAGAACGAATTGCTTTGGTACAAACCTATTTAGATAAAGATCGTATACATCCGAAACCTCAATTAGCACCAGATGGAAAATCTGGTCTCGTTGTAGATGGTACTTGGCAATTGCCAACCATTGATGCGGAATATGGCGGCTATAAGCCTCTGTATCGAGCTCATTTTGTAGCAGGAAATTTATATCGTATCAGCCAGTTGATAGATTATAATCCAGATAAATATATTTTGGATTATGATGGGGAAAATGTTATCGTAGGTTATGATGATATTCAGATTATCACTATTACTCCTGAGGACGCAGTGTCTCATGATATGAGTACTATGGATTTAGCTGGAGTATATGTTGACAAATTAAAAGAATGGAATCGAAAATCGTTATAATGTACAGTTAAACAAAAATAGAAGTTGATAAATGGGAACTATTTATCAACTTCTATTTTTTTATACTTTTATCTGGCTAAAGCGCTTTGCATGTACTTTAAAAAAGATAATAAAATATTTCCTATAGTACAAAAGTGGGCGGTACTATAGGAAACTCATGCATAGGTTAGAAATAAATGGGGACAATATGAGTATCATTAGATGAAAGGATGGTATGCTATACATGCAAATGCTTTGGTTTTTATTAATTGGACTCATCTCTGGCTGGCTAGCTGGCATGATTTCACGGGGTGGGGGATTTGGTCTTTGGGGTGATCTAGCAACAGGTGTCGTAGGTTCTTTTGTTGGTGGCTACGTATTTAGTATGCTGGGGATTTCCGCGTATGGTACAATCGGATCAATCATTTCCAGTACTATAGGAGCTATTATACTTTTGTGGGTTATACGGATGTTTTTCCATGTAGCACCTGCTGCCCATAAGAAAGAGTGAAGTTCCGACTAAACTGTCTACTTTAATTTGAAGTCAATCAAGGTTAAGTTAGTATTTACGATATCGATAAGTAGTAAAGGGCCGTTTACCATTTGGTGGACGGCTCTTTTTCGTTTACAGCAGGGAAAGATTACGTTTTGTCAAATAATACAATATAAGGAAAAATAAGGCGATTTTAGGATGTTTCGGGCACTTCTTCATAGAGCGGCTGTGGCAAGGATTTATATATTATAAGAGGAGAGAGTCTCATGATAAATTTTGCAATAGAGGCAGAAAAGTATAGAAAGGAATTTGTTACGCTTTTGGATCAATGGATAAGCATTCCTTCCGTATATAATAACGAAACTGTCTCACCGATTATGCCTTTTGGAAAAGAGGTGGCACAGGCTTTAGAGTGGTTTAAAAATAGGGGGGAGGAAGAGGGATTTACTACAAAATTAGTAGATGGATACGCAGCACATATAGAATACGGTAAAGGTGAGGAATATGTCTATTCCTTTGGCCACTGTGATGTGGTGCCAGAAGGTGAAGGGTGGAACAGTGATCCCTTCAAACTATTAAAATATGGGGACAAGCTTGTTGGTCGAGGGGTAATAGATGATAAAGGTCCTTTGCTTGCTACATTTCTTGCTTTAAAACTTATACGGGACAAAGCTCTTCCTTTGAAACGAAAAATCAGAATCGTTGCCGGAGGAAATGAAGAAAGTGGTTTTCAGTGCATAAGGTACTATTTCCAAAAGGAGCCTAAGCCAACTTATGGTTTTACCCCAGATGCTAAATTTCCGGTAATAAACGGCGAGAAAGGCGGAATGGTGATTCAGATCAGTGGAAGGGTAGAAAACAATGTGGTGTTCATAGTGGGAGGGGAAGTACATAATACCATTCCAAACTCTGTTGTAGTCAAGAATTGTACCGTTGACAAAGGAACACTAGAAAAATTTGTGGCAGAGGAAAACCTAACCCTGGAAGATCTCCAAGATAAAAACAATGTAATTGGTTTTAAACTGATTGGTCTAGGCGGGCATTCCTCAAAACCAGAAAAAGCAAATAATCCAATTGAAAAAGCGTTTAGGCTTCTAAATATGGAGTTGAAAGAAAAATGGCTGGGGGACTTAGCGCCTTTATTTGGTGGAGACAATAGGGATGGCAGGATATTTCAATTGGACATAAAAGGGCGATGCGGCACACTTACTATGGTTCCGACTATACTCCGGGTGGAAGGCGGTAGGCTATATTTAACTTTAAGTGTACGGTATCCAGAGAATTTAGGAATGGAAGAAATACTAGAAAAAATTTGTAGTCATTTTAAGCTTAAAGGCATTAAGGATTATGAAATAAAAGTCAGTGGTAATAAAAAACCTCATTATATAGAGGCAGATTCTTTGCTGGTAAGAAAGCTATACGAAATTTATGTAAAGCATACAGGAGATAGAGAAAATCCGATAAGGGTCACCAGTGCGGGAACTTATGCAGCTGAGATGGAGAATTCAGTAATCTTTGGCGGAGAATTTCCAGATGGCTCCGCAGGCAACGCACACATGGCGGGAGAGTATGGAAGTGAGGATGCTTTTATAAAATCAATTGGTATTTATGCAGAGGCTTTATGGGAGCTCGGGAACTTATAGCAAAGACATGGCACTTATGAAGGCATTCAGTATAAATACATGAATGGGGAAAAGATTTACAATGTAGCTGTAGGATGGTGAAAAGGGATGATAAGTAAGAAGCATTCTATGATTGTTAAGTATCTTACTGAAAAAGAAGAATATGTTACAGCGGAAGAATTAAGCCAGCAATTAGCGGTATCTGTAAGAACAATCAAGAGATATATTCAAGACCTAAATTACTTTTTTTCTAAGTATGGTGCGGAGATCCTTTCTACAAAAGGTATAGGATATAAGCTAAAAGGGCCAGTAAAGGAAATTCGAAGAATTAGCGAAGAGGCTGGAAAGTACATAGAAGGTTTTCAAATGGACGATTCCACGGAAGGTAGAATTACAAAAATTGTATGTACTTTTTTAAACAAGAGTTATACAAATGCAGAAGAATTAAGTGATACATTGAATTTGAGTATAGCAAGTACAAATAAGCTGATTGCCAATGTAAAGAGTATTTTGAAAGAGTATGATTTAAACATTATATCGAAGCCCTTTCATGGAAGTAAAATAGTGGGTGAAGAAACTAAAGTAAGAGCGTTGATTTTAAATTACGCCATAAAAAGCGATGAGAATAATATCTTGGAAGTGAGACTTAATTCTGTTTCAAAGCAAGAAATTAAAGAAGTTGAAGAAATCATTACGGAAGCTTTAAATGCGAGCAACATTATTCTTGCAGATAAAGATTTTAATATATTATTAGCAAGAGTGCTTATCTCTGTAGCAAGAATACGAAAAAACTGTATCATAGGAAGAAATACGTTTAAAGAGAGTTATAGGCTTCATAACTATGATTCTATCAAGGCCATTATGAATACAATTGGAAGAAAGCTTGATTTAGATATAGATGAGAATGAGGTGCTTTATGTATCATCGAGCAGCGGCATAAGCATCTATGACTATAATACGAGAATGAAACTTACAGTAGATACGAAAGATGTGGTAAACAAGCTTGTAGAGGAAGCTCTTAGAGAAATTAGCTTGGTTACGGATTTGAATTTCACGGAAGATTCTGACTTCGTAGACGCTTTGGTGATGCATTTAAAGATTTTTATGAATCGATTCAAAGCTGGAATTAGCGCTAAGAATCCTTTGCTTAAACAAATAAAAGCTAAATTTCCCATGGAAACCAACCTTGCTACGATTATGGCAAAAAAACTTAAGGAAGAATTTAATGTTACTTTAGATGAAGATGAGATAGGATTTATAACCATGCATTTTGGTGCGGCTGTTGAAAGAAGAAAGAATACAGGCGGCAAGAAAGTCTGTATCATTTGCCACTATGGAATTGGCACTTCACAGTTGCTGGCAGAAAAGCTAAAGCAAAGAATCAGCAATATAAACATTGTTGGAACCTATCCGGTCAGGTACTTAGATATAGCATTAAAGGCAGATATTGATTTTATAGTATCCACTGTAAAATTAGATAAAAAAGATTTCAAGGTACCAGTTCTGTATATAGAAAATGTATTCTCAGATGAAATTGTGAATGAATTACACCAATTTTTTCAAGAGAAGGAAGAACGGAAAAAAATATTCGAAGCAACCTTTCACAGGGAAGCTTTTTTCAAGATCAAAGCAGCAACGCCGGAAGAGGCTATAAAAAATATTGGCCAAGGAATGAAGGACAAAGGATTTATTGATGATGACGTGATAGCAATGGTGGTAGAGCGAGAGAAGATGTCATCAACTGATATTGGCAATTTAGTTGCGATTCCTCATACGATTTTAGAAGGTTCCTATAAATCGATCATTGGCGTAGGGATGTTGGAAAAACCCATCACTTGGAACAAAGAAGAAGTGCAACTGATTTTTATGGTTTGTTTCAATAAAAAAGAGAGTTATAACTTTCCAATGTTCAAATATCTGTATCATTTTATTGAGGATGCAGGTGAAGTTAGAAGGGTTATAAAAATCTTTAGCTTTGATAAGCTGATGGAAATCTTAGATGTAAAGTAGAGGAGCAGTTTATATATGAGTGAAGTATTTACAAGAAAACATATAAAATTGAATTTGGATTTAAAAGATAAAGATGCCTATTTGAGATATATTGCTAACATTTCTATAGAGTTAGGTATTGGAAAAGAGGAGCAGGGTGTTTATGAAGGCTTAGTAAATCGAGAAAAGGAATTTGCTACAAATTTGGGCGATGGGATTGCAATCCCTCATACAAAATCGGACTATATTCTAAAACCGGCAATACTTGTGCTAAAACCACAGAAAGAAGTTTCTTGGGGAAATGATGCTGAAGAAGATATAAGGATTATTATCTGTATTTTAAGTCTTAATGAACAAGGTGGAAATACCCATATAGAACTTCTGGCAAGTCTTGCAAGAAAACTTGTAGATGAGGAGTTTAAAAAGACTCTAGTGAATACCCTTGATGAGGAAGAGATTTTTCTAATGATCGAACAGGCTTTACATAGCTAATTTATAATCAATAAGGAGAGATGAAAATGTCAAAGAAGATGATTGCTTTATGTGCATGCCCAATGGGTTTAGCACATACTTTCATGTCGGCAGAGGCAATACGAAAAGCGGCTGTAGAAATGGGGTATGACATAAAGGTGGAAACACAGGGAGCTGATGGCATTAAAAATGAATTAACAGCTACAGACATCCGTGAGGCTGGAATCATTATTCATGCTGTTGCGGTTACGCCACTTGGCATGGAACGATTCGAAGGGTGCGAAGTGTATGAAGTTGGTCTTCAAGACATTATAAAAAATCCAAAGGGCATAATTAAGGAGATCGAGGAAGACTTAGCACAATAGAGGAATTCTAGATGTTGGAGGAAGAGAGTCAAAAGAGTAAAGGAAAATAATAATTATAGGAGGTATACCATGGCAGTTACGAAAAAAACCATTGGTTCAACGTCAAGTAATAGCAAAACGACTGAAACCATATCCACAAACTCTGGGTGGCTAGAATTTAGCAAACACATCATGACAGGAATTTCTTATATGATTCCTATACTCATCATGGGGGGGTTGATTGGTGCAATCTCTCAGCTTATTCCTTACGTGTTTTTTAATATAGATCCCTCTGTATCTATATTAGATGCAATCAATTCGGGTAAATATGATGGCGTTAGCTTTGTAATGCTTCAGTTGGCTAGCATTATGGAAATTTTCGGATTTACACTGTTCGGTTTTGCAATTCCTATTTTTACAGCCTTCACTGCTAATTCTATAGGCGGAAAGACAGCTTTAGCAGCAGGATTCATCGGAGGATATATTGCGACAAAACCTGTTGCTATGTTAAGTCTTCTAGATGGAAAATGGATTACTAAGGCACCAATTGCTTCTGGATTCTTAGGAGCTATACTCATCGCATTTATTATTGGATATTTCGTAAAATGGTTAAATAAGAAGATCGATATGCCTCATGATTGGTTAGCGTTTAAAGTGACATTTCTAATTCCGCTGATTTCAGCTTTTGCATGTTTAGTTTTAATGGTATTTTTCATTACTCCTTTTGGTGGGTGGGTCAATACGTTAATAAGAGATTTGTTGCAAGCAGCGGGAAGCGCAGGGCAATTTGCTTATGCTTTCGTGTTGGCAGCAACTACCGCTTTTGATTTAGGTGGTCCCGTAAACAAGGCCGCTGGATTTGTAGCCCTTGGCTTTACCACAGAAAAAATTCTACCTGTAACCGCAAGATGTTTAGCTATTGTAATTCCTTCCTTTGGCTTAGGCTTAAGCACTTTAATCGATAGAAAATTAGTAGGGCGAAGCGTATATGACAAGCAATTTTACCAGCTGGGAAAAACTGCAATTTTCTTAGGCTTCATGGGAATCTCCGAAGGTTCGATACCTTTTGCCTTAGAAAGACCAGCCTTTTGTATTCCCCTCTATGTAACTGGTGCTATTATAGGAGCCTTGTCGGCGATAGCAATGGGAGCTATTCAGTGGTTTCCTGAATCCGCAATTTGGGCTTGGCCATTAATAACAGGTATTCTCCCCTATATCTTAGGATTGATCATTGGCTCTACTTTCATTGCAGTGGTAAATGTGTTCTATAGAAATAAGCTGATAAAAGATGGCAAGCTTGTTGTTAATGAATAAAAATAAGAGTAGAGAACTGATCAAAGTCAGTTCTCTACTCTTATAAGGAGGTAATAATGAATTATAGCAAGAGAATTGAGGAAGTGAGGAAGCTTATCATCACAAAAGGGATGGATAGCGTTCTAATAAACAGTCCTCACAACAAATATTATCTGGGGGAGCTATTTAGTAATTCTGGCTATATAGTTATAACGAAAGAAAACCAATATATACTGGTAGATTTCAGATATTTTGAAGAAGTAAAGAGCAAAAATAATCTATTTGAAGTGATATTGCTGTCTAGTCAAAATACCATACAAAAGCACTTGCATTCGATAATTAAAGAAGAAGGCTTACATAAGCTTGGCTTTGAAGGAAAAGAGATCTCCTATGATTTTTATCAATCTCTTCAGGAGAGCATACCCTGTAAGTTATACTCTTTAGATATATCCAAGATTAGAAGCATCAAAGAAAGTATAGAAATAGAACATATTGAAAAGGCTTGCAACATTGCGGATGTGACCTTTCAACATATCCTTTCCTACATAGAAGCAGGTATGAGCGAGGAAACAGTGGAGAATGAATTAGTGAGGTTTATGAAAGAACAAGGGGGACAAAAAGAATCCTTTGATAGCATTGTGGCCTCAGGAGTCAGAGGCGCACTGCCACATGGGAAAGCTAGTAATAAGATTATCCAAAAAGGGGAACTCATTACCCTGGATTTTGGCGTAAAATACAATTACTACTGTTCCGATATTACAAGAACTATTTCATTAGGGAAGTGTTCAACGGAACTTTCACACGTATATGAAATCGTAAAAGCAGCGGGAGATGAGGCTATCAGAAAAGCAAAGCCCAATCTTACTATGGGAGAATTAGATTATTCTGCCCGTCAATTTATTGCAGAAAGTGGTTATGGAAAATTCTTTGGACATAATCTAGGACATGGCCTTGGAATTCAGGTACATGAGTATCCGGCAATTACGCCTGACAGTGCTGAGCTTTTAAGAGAAGGTATGATAATTACAATAGAGCCAGGCATATATATTCCGAATGTAGGTGGGGTAAGAATTGAAGAAGATATTTTGATTACAAGTAAAGGCTGTTGCCGACTTACCAATAGTTCAAGGGAGTTAATTGTGATATAGGAGGGTGAGAATGTATCATTTTGATGAGATTGCCGACCGAGTAAGCGAAAAATCTAGAAAATGGGACCGAAAAATAATAGAAAACAATTTTGGCTTGGTATCGGAAGACTTTATACCCATGTGGATTGCAGATATGGATTTTAAAATGCCGCCAGAATTAGAACAGGCTTTTCATGCGGCGATTTCTAGAGGTGTTTTAGGCTATACCTATTGCTATGAAGAATTCTATGAAGCGGTGATAAAATGGCAATCTGACATGCACCATGTGACAGTAGAAAAAGAGTGGGTAACATTGTCCTATGGAACGGTATCCACCATCCACTATGTGATACAAGCTTTCTGTAAAAGTGGAGATTGTGTTTTGATGAACACCCCTGTATATGATCCCTTCGATAGCGCAGCAGAAAAGCAAGAGGTAAGGAGAATTTACAATAGTCTAAAGCTAGTAGAAGGAAGGTATTATATAGACTTTGAAACCCTAAGATCACAGTTAGAGAAATACAAGCCCAAAGTATATTTGTTCTGCTCTCCACACAATCCATCGGGGCGAATCTGGAGTTTAGAAGAAATGACGGAAGTAGCAAGATTATGCAAAGAACATAATACGATACTAATTGCGGATGAAGTACATGGAGAACACATACACTATGGAGAATTTCATTCTGCGTTAAAGTTAAATGAAGAGTATGAAAATCTCATACTGGTTACCTCCCCGAATAAAGGATTTAACCTTGGTGGGTTAAAGACTTCTTACTCTATAATACCCAATGAACATATAAGGAACCGTTTTAGAAAAAAATTGGAGCAGAATTCAATCACTTCTCCGAACGTTTTTGGCATTATTGGCATCATTACGGCTTATAAAAAATGTAGACCTTGGCTTGCAGAAGTAAATCGATATATAAGAGGGAATTATGAGTTTTTTCAATCCTATATAGAAAAGAACATTCCAAAACTGCAAGTAATGAAAATGGAATCATCCTATTTGGCATGGGTAGATATTAAAAAAACAGGACTCACCTCAGGAGAGATTACCAATCTTCTGGCCTTAAAGGCCGGAGTGTTAGTGGAGAATGGAGATCATTTTGTAAAGGATGGCGAAGGGTATATCCGAGTCAACTTAGGTACTCAGAAGTACAGGGTGCTCGAAGCATTAAAAAGGATGGAAGAAATTTTAAATAGAAATTAATTGCACAAGAGGCAGCCTACCTTAATTAGGTGAATGGCGCTTGTTTTCAAAGGACATTCTTGACTGTGGAGCAGCAGTGAGATAAAATTAAATATATCATTTGCCGGTATAGCTCAGTTGGTAGAGCAACTCATTCGTAATGAGTAGGTCTGCAGTTCGAATCTGCATATCGGCTCCAGTGAAATAAAGACTTTGCAGGTTTTCCTGCGGAGTCTTTTTTGTTGTAAGTGCCTATCAAAAAAATAACCGATAGTGAACTATTCGAGAATATAATCACTATCGGTTATTTATGTTTCTAAGATAGACAATGGTTTAAATATTATCTGGCTTATCGTCCCGCTGAATAACAAGCCATTGCTCAAATTTATCGTTGAGATACGCCCAAGTTTTATTTTAGGTGTTTGGATGATTGGGTTGGTTTATATGAGCAATATATTCAGCATTTTTAATATCCTGTTTTTGTTCTTGTGTACTTTTTTTCTGTTGTTGCGAGTCCTTAGATTGTTGTTGTGTCATATAATCACCTCCTGACCATAGTATTTACGCACGGTGATTGAGATATGCAATGTAAGGATAGGGTTAAGCATTGCTGATAAAGCACTGTCTTACCTTAATTGGTCGGGCGGGGCTTTAGTATTTAAATAGAAAGTTTTTTATTTATGGAGAATGTTCAAATAAAGCGATTATCTCAAGAACATTTTTATTTGCGTTTGGATATAGAAATGGTTCTAAATTGAATAGAAATAACGTAAAATAAAGCATTGAGCGTCCTTGTTGACGCAAGGGCGCTCAATGCTTTATTTTAGGGGGTAGGGTAGTTTAGTAGAATAATTCAATAATAATGCGTAGTAAAATTAAAAGTATCCAGTCTGAGACGGTTAGTCTGAAACGCTTCGTCTCAAGACGCATTATAGTCACCTCCTATATTTAGATGAGGGCAGAGGTCAGCACTCTGCCCTCATCTAAATATATGCATTTTTATGGAAAATTAGAAAATTTTTTTATATAAGACAAGCATCAGCTGACGTTTGTCGACTGGTACCATTATTATTCAATTTACATAGTATGTAGTAAAAGATTATCTGAGGTGGTTGGGCATGACTTTAGAGGATTCCGTCATGGCTACGGCTATGATTCTAGTTCTGGTTTCAGGCGTGGATCTGGTTATATCATCGGACATGCCTGAAAATACTTCAATTATAGTTTCGACCATAGATGTATTTAAGACTCCAGCGATTATAATTGTTGCTAAACTTCTCGCTAAATAATAAGAGTAGTGGAATAGTATCTGTCTGCCTTTAACTAGGTGGACGGTTTTTTTTTTTTTGAATATTTACAATTAACACAATAGTGTCTTTTAATAGAATAAACTTTCTAATTGACAATGATTATCGCTTGAGGTACATTTACTCCAACACCAATAATTAGTGAAAATTAAGGAGTGATAATCATGGCAGTATTAAGAAAAATAGGCACGTTTATCGTAGCAGAACTAACAAGGCAGGGAGAACTTAGGCACAAAACGGGGATATATGAATAAAATGAGTATAATGATATACGATAATAGCAGTCGGAACCATGTCTGGGAAGAGTAATCCTAGGACATGGTTTTATTTTTTTGCCAGGCAGTACAAGTCTAAGATGAATTTTGTGGTATTAAGGTCGCACTAGGTTTATGTTATTAATGCCATGACATTATATAATAAAATGAATCTGCCTTTTAGTCTGAGAGGAAAAGAACGTGTAGCGATTTTCTTATTTTGGCAATAGAATATATTTCTATTACTACTATTAATAATAGGAACGATTAAAAAGCATAATATAAGTAGTTCGCAAATAGGAAGGAGGATGGAGTATGGGTAAGCAAGAAGATGGCAAGGCCTGCCTAGAGAGTCTAGAAGATTCTAGTATAGCTTTAAATGATTTAGAGGAAAAAGAACTACTTTGTATTGCTATGTCAAGTTATTACTTATTATATCGGTGAGTATAAAAGGACCGTTCACCTTAATTAGGTGGACGGTCAGTTCATATCACACAACACTTAATGATGAGATAATAATTGCTAGTAAGATCCATATGTAAATAATTATAGCGACTATCATCTTCCATGGCGTCTTAGAACGAAAGCCCGGTAATTGTCTCCAATTTGGCAGCGGCCGTTCAGCTTCTAGGGTCATCTTGTACCCGCAATGGGGACAATACGAAAAATCAAAGCGGGTAATTGTATCACACATTGGACATTTCATGTTAGCACCCCAGCCTTATCTGACATCGATAATGTTTAGCAGAAGGAAATTAAAATAAACCGGGAATAGTCCCGGTTTGTCTCTAGTAAATTTAAAAATTATAATTTTACTGAGTGGCAGAACTCTGTTGGACCTGATTGACGATAGATTGAAGCTGTTGTGATGGAGCATCATAAGGATTGACCCAACCTTTTTGTATCATTAAGCCTAAGACAGCTTCATGCCCCATCACTGCTTGGGATGAATACTCCGCAAATAATCTTCTTACTTCTGGAGTAGTTGCAGTTAACGTAGCTGAAAGATATGCCTGTGCAGCAGCGGCTGCACCTGAGGCTGAGGCATAAGCAAGAGTCTGATCCGCGGTAATGTCTGCTGCACCTGAGAACATGCTATTAATAATAGATGACATAAGAATAATCCTCCTTACTGCATCTGCGGCTGATTTGCCGTGGATGAAGATAATATATTTTCTGAAATAAATTTTTCTAATCCAGTAATTCTATTTTCCGTCGTTTGGATTCCGGTTTGCGCTAGAGATTTTAACTGCTCATCAGATATTGCCATTATACTGGTTTTTGCTAAAGCTAAGGAATTGTTCTCCATTTCCAAAAGCTTCGCTAAAGCTAAGACTTCTACATCGCTTATGTGTTTCAATTAAATTCCTCCTAAAAATTATAATTTAAGCATGAACGGAGAAAGCTAACCAATGTTGGATTTTTTAATCTTTATTACCTCTAATAGTATGCTTAGGGTAGCAAATAAATATAATTAGCAAATAAATGTAAATAATAAATACACATTTTGTGAAGGATGAATATGGAAGGTTGAAAGTCCAACATCGTCATGGTTCTGTCATATTTTTTTTCTATAATAGGATCTAGCAGGTTGATAGCGTAGAGGTTAAGAATAATAAGTCATAGCAATATCAACCTTTTATATAGAGCACCATAAAAGTTCTTGAAGGAGATGATATGTTGGAACATCGGCTAACAGAGTTATTTCATTTTATAGTGATTGTAGGTTTTGCATTATATTTATACCGTGTAAATAAATTATTAGATGAATGATTATAAAATTTGCTGAAAAGTTGGTTTTTTAGCATTTGCTAGAGATAGAATAGATATTCACCAATAGTCGTCTTTCCTTTTAGTAGGTGAGGCGGATTTTTTTTGCACTTATGAAGTGATTAGCTAATGTGAGAAATTGTATTCATAGCTGATTGATGAAATGTTAAACGAGGAATATACATAGTATTAGGGCTTCTATTTATATGCAGTGAGGAGCAGATAGAAGAGCAGCGTTCAGTGGACCACAGTGATGTTGGGCAAATCATGACTTGATTGCATAATATAAGAGGAAAATGAATAAATTGATAGAGGGGTGTCTTTTATATGAAAATAACAATTAATGGTGGGCATTACCCAGGGCATGATAGCGGTGCAGTTGGCCAGACAGGTTTGCAGGAGGCAGATGTCAATCGTGACATGATGTCAAAAGTCGCAAATTTTCTTCGAGCAGTATCTTGTGATGTATTAGAGGTACAAGTAAATACACTGCGTCACATTATAGATGCATCAAAAGAGTTTGGTGCGGATTTGTTTGTCTCAATACATTGTAATGGTTCTCTTAATGCAGAAGCAAAGGGGACGGAAACCTTTTGCTACACCTTAGGTAGTGATAGTGAAAAACTGGCTGCTTGCATACAAAATCAAATTATTAGTCATTTAGGAACTGTGGATCGTGGCGTTAAAACAGGAAATTTTTATGTTTTGCGTATGGCCAATTGCCCTGCAGTTCTTGTTGAAACAGCCTTTATTTCTAATGAAAGTGATGAAGCGTTGCTTGCTGACGAGGAAAAACGCGATGAATTCGCTGCAGCAATTGCTCGGGGGATTACGGACTATTTGAGTGCTTAAATGGCCAGTGCTTCTGTTGGCAATTGTCTAAGAACTTCTATTCTTTATTTTCTCTACATATAGTAGTAGGGGGAAGACTGATAGGAGGAGAATACTATGGTTAGGTTGCATTCAATCGTGTTAAGCTGGCGCAGGACCTATTTTGCTATCGCATCCTTGATGATTGTTAGCTTGTTAGTTGGTTTAGTAGGATTTGAGTGCCTAGATGAACTGGAATTGGCGGCTATTTCCGGACAAACCACGATGGCACCTACCGGTAAGGTAACCATTGTTGTGAAAATTGCAGAACGCATCTTAGAATTACATAATGAAGGAAAACTATATAAAAAATATCGTATTGCTGTTGGTAAAAGCAGCACACCTACGCCTATTGGCGAGTGGATTGTGATATGGAAATCTTTTCGATCAGGAGATATTCTCGGAACGCGCTTTCTTGGTTTAGATGTTCCTTGGGGTGGCTACGGTATTCACGGTACCAACAGACCCTGGAGTATTGGACATTTTATCAGTCAAGGCTGTATTCGTTTACGCAATAACGATATTGAGGAACTTTTTAATTGGGTGCCAGTAGGTACGCCTGTAAGAATTGAAGGGAAGAAATTCCCAATTGAACGTGTGCTAAAGTATGAATCCACGGGCGCAGATGTCGTTCAACTGCAAGTAAAGTTGAAACGATTAGGATATTTGGAAGGAAGGGCAGATGGCTTTTTTAACCGGGACACAGAAGAAGCTGTCAAAAGATATCAATACGATCGTGGTCTTAAGGTAAATGGGATTGCGAATAAAGAAATAATTAAACTTTTGGATCTTTAGGATATTATAAAATGCCAATTGAAATCAATTGAGATATACAAGCGTCCTGCTGGGCACTTGTTTTTTATTTCACACACCAAAATGAAGGTAAAATTGTGTTTTGGAAGGACTTTAGTGTATAATGTTAATAAACACTATACATTCATCTGTAAAACAACTGTTTTGTAACTTCTATACACGGTTTCACTAGTTCTCAAAATTTATTTGATGGTTATAGTAGGAGGAGAGATTTTTTATGCAAATAAAACGTGTTGATTCAACTATTAATACAAACAAGCTGCAAGAGTCCAAGGAATTCTATATGAAGCATTTTGATTTTCAATTAGTATATGAAAGTGATTGGTACATAGAATTAATTGCGCGAGATTTGCCTTCAAATGGTATCAGCTTTACGTTGCCCCAGCGAGAAGAGGGAGAGTTTTTTAATGGCAAGGGTTTAATTATTTCCTTTCAGGTAGATGATGTGGATGCGGAATATCAGCGCCTTAAGAAAGAGGGAGTTATTATTTATCAAGAAATGCAAGATAAACATTGGGGGGAAAGAAGCTTTGTAGTGAATGACCCCAATGGTATTCATCTTTATATTTATACCCCAATTTCTCCAACACCAGAATATCAAAAGATTTATGATGCTTTTAAAAAATAATATATATTAAAGTAGCCACTCTTAAGAGTGGCTACTTTTTTTATTAGAATTTATAAGTTTTGCGAAAAAATAAGAAAAGGTCACAAAGACGAGTTTATCATAACCTCTTTGTGGCCGCGTAAGTGCCTTTGCGTTCCAAACGTCTACGTTGTAAAGACACATTAGTTTTTCTTATGCTGTATCATTGCAAAAGATGGGATTAATTATTAATATAAAAAGAACAAATTAAATAGGAAAAAAAAGAAAAATGTCGAAGATTATGGAAAAGCAACCATTTTATTCTTTATCTTCGCAAGAACTTGGTCAGTACTAAATCTTTCTAGTCATAAATAGAACACTGAATCAGGAGTGATTATTATGAATAGAGACTATATAGGAAAAAGCGCGTTAAGTATTGCAATTATTTATATTATAATAGGTGGTTTGTGGATTTTATTCTCTGATAGTGTGATTCAGATGGTGTTTCAAGATGTAAAAATAATCACTGCCTTAGCTATAGCAAAGGGCTGGCTTTTTATCTTATGTACTGGAGTAATTCTCTATCATCTTATTAGAAAATCCCATAAAGTATTAGCGGAACAAAATATTGCTCTTGGAAACTTAAATGAAGAGCGTTTAGCCTCTGAAGAAGAATTACGTCAGCAGTTAGATGAATTGTTGAGTCGCGAGCAAGAAATTTTCAAGAAGAATCTAGTACTGAACTCGTTGAATGAAACAGCCTTGGGACTTATGAATCGACTTGATTCGAGTGAGTTAGTAAAAGATATTGTTGTAAGTGCAGCAAGAATTATTGGTACATCTCATGGATATATTTGTTTAATTGATGAACAAGAAGGTGTTTCTAAAAACTTTGTTGGCACAGGGGTGTATGAGCAAGGTACGGGAAGGGTAGATAAGCTTGCAGAAGGTCTTGTCGGTGAAGTGTATAAAACTGGGGAAATTGTGGTTGTAGAGGATTATAGTACTTGGGAGAAACGTATCCAAGATGCCTATTTTAATAATATGCATTGTACTGTGCAAGTGCCTTTTAAGTCTGAGGGCAAAGTATTTGGTTCTTTAGGATTGTCCTTTGACGAACCAGAAAGAAAGTTTACGTCTAATGAGATTAGCCTATTAACCCGTTTTGCTGAGTTAGCCTCCATAGCACTGGATAATGCGAATCTTTTTACTACTTGTAGAAATGAGCTAATCGAGCGCAGGCAAACAGAGAAGGCGTTACAAATTTCTCAGGCCAATTATGAAGCTATTTTTGATGCAGTAAGTGATGGAATCGTAGTTCATGATGCTGCTACAGGTCAAATTATAGATAGCAATAGGCGGGCACAGGAGATCTATGGTTATTCTCGTGAAGAAATACTTTCACAAGGTTTAAGTGTAATAGGAATGAAGCGGTCGCCATACAGTGAGAAGGAAGCCCTTGAGTGGATTCATCTTGCTAAAACAGGCAACCCCCAGCTTTTTGAATGGATGATTCGGAGTAAAGCTGGAAAGGATGTATGGGTTGAGGTAAATTTAAAGCACGCAGAAATTGGTGGTAGACAGTGCATCATGGCTGTAGTCCGTGACATTCGGGGACGAAAACGCAGAGAAATAGAACTTCAAAAAATTCAGAGGAACAATCAAGCGTTAATCAATGCGATCCCAGACAATATGTTCCTCATTCGGCGTGACGGTAGATTTATGGATTGCAAAATAAATAGTCAGTTATTGTATTATTTACTAGATGAGAATATTTTAGGGAAAAATGTCTCTGAAGTGTTTCCAAAAGAACTTGCTCAGCAAACCATGGATGCAATAGGAGAGATGATTATCAGTGGTAACCTCCAAATGTATGAGTTCCACGTGGCTAGAGAAGAAAACCAATATTATTTTGAAGCCCGCATTGTACCAAGCGGTGATGAAGAGATTTTGGCCATTATTCGCGATGTCACGGCTAGAAAACATATAGAGGAAAAACTGGCCTATATTAGCCACCATGATACCATGACGGGTTTGTATAATCGGACCTATTTTGAAAAAGAAATGCAAAGAATGAGCAATGTGCCTAATATAGCTGTAGGCATTATTATTTGTGATTTGGATGGTTTAAAATTAGTTAATGACACATTAGGGCATAGTATGGGGGATGAAGTTCTGAAGGCGGTTGCTGATGTTCTTAGAAGAGCTTTTCGTCCCAGTGATTTAATAGCACGGATTGGTGGGGATGAGTTTGCTATATTGCTTCCTACTAATTCCATTCCTGCCTTTAAAAGCGCTTGCGCGCGTGTTCGAGAGCTGATAGAAGAATATAATTATAACCGGCCAACAGTACCCTTGAGTGTATCCATGGGCTTTTCTGTAAGTAAAAAAGAGTCCACAGATTTGGGTGCCTTGTTTAAAGAGGCGGATAATTATATGTACAGGGAAAAATTATATAGGCATCAGAGTACCAAAAATGTTATTGTTGAGGCATTGATGAGTGCTCTGGAGGCTCGAGATTTTATCACTGAAGGCCATGGCGAGCGCATTAAAGACTTAGTCGTATCTTTGGCAGCCACGATCGGCTTGCCAGAATCAAAGATTGCAGAACTTCGTCTTTTAGCCCAATTTCATGATCTTGGAAAAGTGGGAATTTCCGATAAAATTTTGTTCAAATCTGCTCCCTTAACAGCAGAGGAACATGCAATTATACGGCAACATCCTGAAATTGGTTTTCGTATAGCCCAATCTACTCCCGATTTAGAACCGATTTCTGAGTGGATACTCAAGCACCATGAATGGTGGAATGGGAAGGGATATCCTTTAGGTATTGCAGGCGATGAGATTCCCATTGAATGCCGTATGTTAGCGATCGCAGATTCGTATGATGCGATGACCAATGATCGCCCTTATCGCAGAGCGATGAGTAATCAAGATGCAATCGCTGAACTTCGTCGATGCGCAGGTACACAGTTTGATCCTCGTTTAGTAGAGCTGTTTATCGAGTTAGTAGTATAGTTATATTGGAAATTAGTCTAAGACCCATTTTGGCAGGTGTAGTGAATGTAGCTACATCTGCTTTTTTATGGAGTTTATAAGTTTTGAGAAAAAATAAAAAAAGAGGTCACAGAGACGAGTGTATTATAAGCTCTCTCTATTCTTTGTGTCCGCGTAAGCGGCTTTGCATTTTTGTGTTTCAAACGTCTATGTTTTACAGAAACATTAGTTTTTCTTATTTACAAATATAAAAAATTTCTCATAAACAATCATGTTAGTAGATACTCGTGCATAGGATAGGAAATGGGCTGCATGAGATTTCTGTAGCATGGTTAGAAAATGAATGGGGGATTTATGTATGCGTAAAAAGGAATGTGTTGCTATGATTTTGGCAGGAGGGCAGGGCAGCAGGCTAGGAAGCTTGACGCGAAAGATTGCAAAACCAGCCGTGCCTTTTGGTGGTAAATATCGAATTATTGATTTTCCTTTAAGCAATTGTCACAACTCGGGAATTGATACTGTAGGAGTTTTGACCCAGTATCGTCCTTTGGCTTTGCATAGTTATATAGGAATCGGCAGTTCGTGGGACTTGGATCGCAGGGATGGGGGCGTTTATGTTTTGCCTCCGTATGCTCAGGAAGGTGGTGCAGAATGGTATAAAGGAACAGCGGATGCGATTTATCAA